>JBBAAT010000070.1:0-10611 GCA_041658145.1 Bacteroidales bacterium
AGATTTTTATATAAAAAATCTTCGCCAGATATATCTTTTCTGGCTTACCGCTACATATAAGGATGTCCCTGATAAAGCGAATTTCTTCAACTCCTATTTCGATCAGCTTGCGGGAACTGCAAAGCTTCGCCAACAGATTATCTCAGGAACAAGTGAAGATGATATCCGCAAATCATGGCAAAGCGATACTGATAAGTTCAAAAAAATCAGAAAAAAATATCTGCTGTATCCTGATTTTGAATAATTGTAAACTACTCAGTACCATCAAATACAATGGAACGCAGATAACGCAGATGAATATGATGAACACAGATAATTATAAATATTCAGAAATTACTGAAAAAATTATTAAGGCATTCTACAAAGTTTACAATACTTTAGGATATGGATTTTTGGAAAAAGTTTATGAGAATGCATTGTTCATTGAACTTGTCGCAATGGGTTTGTTCGTTGAAAAACAAGAACAGATAAAAGTTTATTACGAAGGCAAAGAAGTTGGAGAATATTTTGCAGACTTAATTGTTGAAGGATGTGTAATTGTTGAATTAAAAGCAGCAGAAACCTTATGTGAAGAACACGAATTTCAATTAATCAATTATCTAAAAGCAACAGAAATTGAAGTTGGTTTGCTCTTAAATTTCGGAAAGAAGCCAGAGTTTAAACGCAAAGTTTTTTCAAACTAGAAAATCTTATTTAATCATAACAATCAGCGTCATCAGCGTTCTGTTTTTGGCTGGTGAGTAATAACAATACCACAAGTGCTTGACAAATTGAAAATAAAATGGATTTATGGGATCTGTGCAATTTTCATTGTGCTGAACGGTATTTTTATTGTCAATGGATTCTTTTGGTTTTCCTTACTGCCGGTGCTTTTGCTTGTCATCCTGCTTTTTGTTTTTTCACTCGACTTCCTGCTTCTGCTGATCGTATTTCTAACTCCACTTTCGGTTAATTTAAGCAATTTTGAATTGAACATAGGAGTTAATCTTCCAACAGAACCTATGCTTTTCGGGGTTATGGTGCTTTTTATAATCCGGGTGATATACGAAGGACGGTTTGATAGAAAGATTACCAGGCATCCGGTTAGTATTGCGATTATTGCATATCTCGTTTGGCTTCTGGTTACATCGATCACAAGTTCTTTACCCATAGTTTCCATAAAGTTTTTAATTGCAAAATTGTGGTTTATTATACCATTTTATTTTCTGGGAACGCAACTTTTTAAACAGTACAGAAATATTCGCAGGTTTGTCTGGATGTATTTAATCTCCTTTATG
The DNA here is from genome assembly GCA_041658145.1 of Bacteroidales bacterium. Lineage (GTDB taxonomy): Bacteria > Bacteroidota > Bacteroidia > Bacteroidales > CG2-30-32-10 > JBBAAT01. The sequence continues at coordinate 1,278 of JBBAAT010000070.1, forward strand.
ATTGTGATTATATATACCGTTAATACACATTCTGCTTTTGGATTTGATGAGCAAACAGCTCACTGGGTGATGACCCCTTTTTATAATGATCATACAGTGTATGGCGCTTTGCTTGCTATGTTTATCCCTTTTACACTTGGTTTTTCATTTGACAGTAAACTGTCTAAAATACAACGAATTTTTTCTTTTTTTCTTTTTGCCCTGTATCTTATTGCAGTCGCGCTTTCTTACAGTCGTGCGGCATGGATAAGCCTTGCGGTAGCATTTATAGTATTTCTTATCATCAAGCTTAAAATTAATTACAGATTTGTGATTGCCGGTATAATTTTACTTGTTGGGTTTTATTTTTTGTACAGTTTTGAGATTTTTATGAAACTCGAAAAGAACAGGCAGGATTCCTCAAAGAGTTATATTGAACATATTCAATCCATATCGAATATTACGTCGGATGCATCTAATCTGGAACGCATTAACCGGTGGCAGTGTGCATTCCGAATGTTTAATGAGCGTCCGATATTTGGTTGGGGGCCGGGAACATACCAGTTCAAATATGCTCCATTTCAACACTCACAAGAAAAAACTACCATCAGTACAAATGCAGGGGATAGAGGGAATGCGCATAGCGAATATATCGGGCCGTTTGCAGAATCGGGGGTGCTTGGCATGCTTACAGTGTTTGCCATCGTAATTCTGGTTTCCTATACTGCTGTAAAACTATATAAACGGGCAGATTCTAAGGATGTGAAATTTCTTGTGCTTATGGCTCTTATTTCGCTTTTCACTTATTTTGTGCACGGCTTGTTAAATAATTTCCTTGATACTGATAAAGCTTCCGTACCTTTTTGGGGATTGATAGGGTTAATAGTTGCCCTTGATGTGTATCACGGTGAAAAAATAAAAACCGGAGAAGTAGAAACAACTACTGAGAACGAATAAATTTCGTAACTACTCACCACAGAGGCACAGAGATCACGGAGATTCACAGAGATTAATCTTTGGGCAACTTTGCAAACTCCTCTGTAACAAGCGATACTAATTGTTCTGTTATGTTTTCACAATGAAAATTTATCAGCAATCCTTTTGGTTTCCCTGTAAGTTTCAAATACGATAAAAGTTGTGCTTTGTACAACGGAATCATCTGTTCTACTGCTTTCTCTTCAACAATGATTAAATCGTTTACGAGTAAATCAAGTTTTAAACTTCCGCCCAAATCTTTTCCTTTATAGTGTACGGAACATATATTTGCGACTTTACAAACAATCCATCGCTTCCCATTTCATCAATAAAACACGGCTCATAAACCGATTCGAGCAATCCTGGTCCCAGATGTTTGTGCACTTCAATAGCACAACCAATTATCTTGTATGAAATTTCATTTATGTATTTTTGAGTAATCATTTCCGTGTTTCTCTGTGGTCTCTGTGTCTCTGTGTCTCTGTGGTTTTTTTTATTCAGAATCAAAAGCATTCAATCTCTCTTCAAATTCGGGCAGCTTACGGATCATGGCTATTTCTTTCCATTTTTTACGCGCCTCATCGGCAGGTATGCCGAAATATGTTTTTCCGCCTTCCAGAGATTTGTCAACACCAGAAGTGGCAAGGATTACAGCGCCTTTGCCAATAACAATATCTTTGCTTATGGAAACTCTGCCCCATATAATCACATCGTCCTGAATTTCAGTAACACCTGCAATAGCTGTATGTCCTCCAATCAAAACATTTCTGCCGACAATCGTATCATGACCAACTTGTACATGATTGTCAAGTTTTGTTCCTTTACCAATAATAGTATCGCCTGAAACACCTTTGTCAATTGAGCAAAGTGCACCTATTTCCACATTATCCTCTAATATTACCCTTCCGCATGATTCGAGTTTGTCGTATCCTCCTTGCCTTCTTTTATAGTAATATGCATCTGCGCCAATCACTGAATTGCTATGGATGATCACGTTGTCGCCAATAATGCAATAGTCGTAGATGCTTACATTTGGGTGGATGACACAATTCTTCCCGATTATAACATGGTTGCCAATAAAAACATTTGGCTGTAAAACCGTACCTTCACCTATTTCAGCAGTATCGCTGATTATTTTATTTGATACCTCGAAGGGTCTGAATTTTTTTACGAGGACAACATAATCGCGAAATGGATCATCAGAAAAAATTAGCGCCTTACCAGGAGGGCAGGGCAACTGTTTATTGATGATGATCGTGGTGGCGTTTGAGTTTAGCGCTTTGTTGTAATATTTGGGATGGTCGACAAAAGTCAGGTCACCTTTTTCAACTTTGTGAATTTCATTAATTCCGCTAACGACAAATTCGGGATCCCCAATAAATTCAACATGAAGCATCTCTGCTATATCTTTCAGTTTAAGAATGGGATCAAATTTCATAAAGTATTAATATTAAATACAGCCACAGATTACACAGATTATAAAATTAGTCTGTTGTTTTTGGTTTGGGGCAGCTGGTTTGGTTAAAAGTCAATGGTTAATGGTACTAACCCAAGACCATTAACCTAAAACCAAACAGGCAGCTATTGACCATAAACCTAAAACCTTCTAAAAAAATGTACAAATTTATCCCGTTTGCAGTATATATGTTTCGTCTTTGTATATGAATTCTTTCATAATTTAATCTGTGTAATCTGTGGCATTTGAATTCTTTCATAATTTAATCTGTGTAATCTGTGGCGTTTTATTTTTGCTGCTGACTGAATAGTTACAAATATGAAATGTATTTATTTTACTCTTTCTGAGTATGTATTCGTGCGGGTATCTACTTTTATCTTTTCACCGGAATTGATGAAGAGTGGAACATTTACAGTGGCACCTGTTTCAACAGTAGCCTGTTTCATTGCATTAGTAGCTGTGTCGCCTTTCAGTCCGGGTTCGGTATAGGTGATACTGAGTTCTACAAATGCCGGAAGTTCACAATAGAGTGGAGTTTCAGTTTCTGCATGAAAAACAATTTCTACATTCTGTGCTTCTTTAAGGAATTGTGGGGCATTAATAATTTCTTTAGGAATATTCACCTGTTCGAATGTTTCGACATGCATAAAATTGAAACCGGCATCATCTTTATAAAGAAACTGATAAGGCCTTCTTTCCACGCGTTGGATGTCAATTTTTGCACCGGATATAAAAGTATTCTGTAAAACTTTCCCTGTTTTGATATTTTTAAGTTTGGTTCTTACAAAAGCTCCGCCCTTGCCGGGTTTTACATGCTGGAATTCTACGATCGTACAAAGTTCATTGTTGAAATTAATGACCAAACCGTTTCTGATATCTGCTGTTGTAGCCATAAAATATAAATATCTGTTTAAATTCAGGTCGGCAAAGTTAAATCAATTCTGCTAAATCACAAATCATAGTTCGGTAAAAATGATGAAAAAAAATAAGAATTATTTAAAATTGATTAGGCTAAACTCTTTCGTGCAAAATTTTAATTCATGCTTTTGATCATTGGAACTGACAATGATGAGGCGATTATTCAAGTATTCAGAAACAAGTTGATTGTACCATGATATTCCATTTACATCCAGATTGGTGCAGGGTTCATCAAGAAGAACTACGGGCACATCAGCTAATATTGCAAGGGCGAGCTTTACCCGTTGTTTCATACCGGAAGAAAACTGCCCGATTGTTTTATTTTCAAAATTATGGAGATCGGTGATATTAACAAAATCCTTTATTGTCGTGCATTTTAGAAGTTTTTTGAAGTGAAAGAAAAAATCGAAATTTTCAGCCAGTGTAAATTCTTCGATAAGTTCAAGATAGGGTGAGCAAATTGAAATATTCCGGAATATATCTTCCTGCCTTAAGTCCTTTGTATTAGAATAAATAATATTTCCAATGGTGGGCATCAGATGAGTGGAGATGATATTGATCAAAGTGGACTTTCCGGAACCGTTTGGTCCTATGATTGCATAGGATTCGCCGGAAAAAAATTCATAGTTTACATTTCGGAACACCCAATCTTCCTTGTATTGCTTGCCTATGTTTTTGAGGGCTATTTTCATTTTAATAACTCATGTTACGCAGAAACACATTTTGCTTGTTATTTGCTCGTCATTGCGAGTGTTGCCCTAAGCAACCCAAAGCAATCTCACCAATCATTTTTATTAGATTGCTTCAGTCGTACCTCCTTCGCAATGACGTATTCGGTAACCGCCCTGTTTATGACGTATTCCGTTTGCGTAACATCAGTTAATAAGATTTTCCAAGTTTCAAAGACTTGGAAAGTCTAAAAGAAATTACCTTTCAAAGTTCAGCCTGGAATAACCTTTCATGATACCACGGCTGGAATTGTTAATAAAAGAAACGATCTCGTCTCTTTCGGAAGTAGCCGGCATTTCAGCTTCGATGATTGCCAATGCCTGACTGACATTATAGTTTTTTTGGTATATGATTCTGTATATGTCCTGTATTTCTTTGATCTTTTCCGAAGAAAAGCCTCTTCTTCTCAATCCGATCGAATTGATTCCAACAAAAGAAAGGGGTTCTCTTGCTGCCTTGGTGTAAGGTGGCACATCTTTTCTTATAAGTGATCCGCCTGAAATCAACACATGTGCGCCAATATTACAGAACTGGTGAATGGCTGTCATTCCGCCAACAATCGCAAAGTCATCCACGTTGATATGTCCTGCCAGTAAAGCTGCATTTGCAATGATGCAATTTTTCCCGATTACACAATCGTGTGCAATATGGGCGCTGGCCATTAGCAGGGTGTTATCGCCAATAACTGTTTCAAAACTAGCCTTTGTCCCTCTGTTCACTGTTACGAATTCACGGATTGTTACATTGTCGCCAATTTTTACTATGGTGTCTTCTCCGTTGAATTTCTTATCTTGTGGAATGGCAGAAATGACTGCGCCTGGAAATATTCTGCAATTTTTTCCGATGTGGGCGCCTTCCATAATGGTAACATTCGAACCTATCCATGTTCCTTCGCCAATTTCTACATTTTTATGAATAGTAACAAATGGTTCGATCACTACGTTGTTGGCGATTTTAGCTTGCGGATGGACGTATGCTAAGGGCTGATTCATAGATTCTTTGTTTTTATGATTTTAGCTGTTAATTCTGCTTCCATTACTACCGTGTTGCCAACAAAGGCTGCTCCTTGCATTTGACAGATTCCTCTTCTGATAGGTGCAATAAGTTTTAGATCAAAGATAAGTGTGTCGCCTGGGATCACTTTATGTCTGAATTTTACATTATCGATTTTCAGGAAGTATGTGTCGTAATTTTCAGGGTCAGGTTTGGCATGCAGGAAGAAGATGCCCCCTGTTTGCGCCATCGCTTCCACTTGTAATACACCAGGCATTACAGGTTCGGAAGGAAAATGTCCAATGAAAAATCCTTCATTCATCGTAACGTTTTTTAAACCAACAATGCGTGTGTCTGAAATGTCAAGGATTTTGTCTACAAGGAGAAAAGGATAGCGATGAGGGATTATTTTTTTTATCTGGTTAATGTCGTAAATTGGCTTTGCATTTATGTCATAGTGAAAAGCTTCCTTTTTATTGCGCGTTTGTCTGATAAATTGCTTAATTTTTCTGGCGAATTCAATGTTAGAATAATGTCCGGGCCTGCTGGCAATAATGTGGGCTTTCAGTGGCATCCCAATAAGCGCTAAGTCGCCAATTACATCGAGAAGTTTATGACGAGCCGGTTCATTGTTAAAGCGTAGTTCAAGATTGTTTAGTATGCCTTCTTTCAAAACTGCTACTTTTTTTCTTTTAAATATTCCTGCCAGCCTATAAAGCTCTTCATCAGAAATCAGCCGGTTTACAAAGACAATAGCATTGTTCAGATCACCACCCTTTATCAAATTATTGTTGATAAGGTACTCTAATTCATGCAAAAAAACAAAGGTACGGCAGGATGAAATTTCTTCTTTAAATTTCTCAATGTTTTTAAGCGTGGCATTTTGTGTACCAAGAACGTCCGTTTCAAAATCGATCATTACTGACACCTTAAATTCGTCAGAAGGGATAGCAATAATCTCAACTTTATTTTTGGGATCGCTGTAACAAATATTCTGTGTGATTTCAAAAAAATGTTTTTCAGCATTCTGTTCTACAATACCCGCTTTGATCAAAGCTTCCACAAATATTTTCGAACTGCCATCAAGAATTGGGGGTTCGGAACGGTTAATATCTATAAGAATATTGTCGATCTCAAGTCCGGCAAGGGCAGCCAATGTGTGTTCAACTGTTTGTATGCGTACTCCATCTTGTTCAATGGTAGTGCCTCTCGAAGTATCTATTACATTGAAAATATCTGCATCCACCACGGGTTTCCCTTCCAGATCGGTTCTGCGAAATTTGTATCCGTGATTTTCAGGAGCGGGTAAAAAAGAAATATTTACTTCCTCTCCTGAGTGCAAACCCACACCTGAGATTGTTATGGGTTCTTTTATCGTTTTCTGTCTTTTAATCATAACAGCGGAAATGTATAAAAAAAGTTTACCGGTTATCTTTTAGTTTCTTTTCAATATCTTCAAGCCGCTTAAAAAGAGAAGGCAGTTTTCGGAAGTAAATAAATGACTTTTGAAAGTTACGTTGTTTGTATGCAGGCGATCCCTGAACAATAGTACCGTCTTCAAGAATGCTTTTCTGAATACCTGATTGGGCAGCTATTTTAACATTATTGGCAATTTTCAGATGGCCTACAATGCCTACCTGCCCGCCGATCATACAGTTTTTCCCAATTTTGGTAGACCCGGCAATGCCTGTTTGAGAGATGATTACTGTATTTTCACCGATCTCAACATTGTGGGCAATCTGAATCAGGTTGTCGAGTTTTACTCCTTTACGGATAATCGTTGATCCGAGTGTGGCACGGTCGATGGTTGTATTAGCGCCAATTTCCACGTTATCTTCTATTACTACATCTCCTATTTGAGCTACTTTAATATAGTCGTTGTCGCATTTCCGGGCAAACCCAAAGCCATCAGCGCCGATGATTACCCCTGAATGAAGAGTACAGTCTTTTCCAATTACATTATCAGAATAGACCTTCACACCTGCATACAGTATTGTATTTTCTCCGATTGAAGTGTTATCTCCAATATAGGTTTGAGGATAAATTTTTACGTTATCAGCGATCTCGGCATTTTCTCCAATAAAAGCAAACTCTCCGATGTAAACATTTTTCCCTATTACTGCACTTTTTGCAATAAATGCCTGTTCCGAGATGCCGGCTTTGCTGAGTTTTATCTTGTTGTAAATATCGAGCAGCTTTGCGAAAGCTTGATAGGCGTTGTCTACACGAATAAGGGTAGTTGTGATAGGTTGTTCCGGAACGAAATCTTTGTTGACAATAGTAGCGGATGCCTCCGTGGAATAAATATATTGTGAATACTTCAAATTAGCAAGAAAGGTCAAAGATCCAGGAGTCCCTTCCTCTATCTTGGAAAGCTTGCTTACTTCCACTCCTGGATTCCCTTCAATTTCCCCATTTAGCAGTTCAGATATCTGTTTAGCGGAAAATTTCATCAGTTTCATGGTTTAAAAAACAGCACAAGATATTAATATTTACTCTAAATGGCTTAATTGTTTAATTGTTTAATTGTTATTTATTTATTGCCTGTGCTGTTAATAATTTATTTACAACAATTTAGCAATATAACAATTTAACAATTTATTTCAATAAAAGGTAAATTTTTAACCGGTTGCAATATATTAACAATTATTTTTACATTCTTTTGGAAAACACAGAAAATATTTAGTGACGGTTTGCGATAACACCAAAATATTCAGTTGATCAGACGCTTCGGCAATATCAGAAATACTTCCGTCCTTAAAAAGTATATTTATTTTATGGTTTTGCGAATTATATGCATTGTTTTCCACTTTATCCGTAAAAACAAAATATGCAAATTCCTTGTCATTCAATTTATTGTATAACTTTGCAAGCCCTTGTTTGATCGCTTCAATATACTTTTCTTCAAATGGTTGATTTTGTAATTCAACGTGGAACAATTGCCTGTTTATCATTTTGGAACATAAAATTGAAAGGATGGTATCTTTGTCATGACACCACACTTTAACAGAAGCATAGATATCAAAGTCATCGAGCAGGGAAAAAGCATCAAGCAAATGAGGTTGGTTTTCAAAATCAGATTTATTGTGTCTGTGATATAAAAATTCTTTCAAAGCGGGGGTGGCAAAAAGATCGTTTCCTTTTTCTGCAAGAAATTTAGCCCGCTGAAGAATTTTTATCAGCAGGTATTCTGCTGCAAGCACGGTTTTGTGAAGATATACCTGCCAGTACATGAGACGTCGTGCAATAATGAATTTTTCGATTGAATAGATCCCTTTTGCTTCGATTACCAGATTATCGTTGACAACATCCATCATCTTAATGATGCGTTCTGTGCTAATAACGCCTTCGGAAACACCTGTGAAAAAGCTATCGCGTTTCAGATAATCGAGACGATCCACATCAAGCTGGCTTGAAACAAGCTGATGCAGGAATTTCTTATGGTATTTATTTCGGAAAATATCAATAGCAAGCTGTAGTTTTCCGTTTAATTTCATATTGAGCCTTTCCATGAAAAGGTTGGAAAGATATTCATGTGAAAAGTCATACACGATGCAGTTTTCTAAAGCATGCGAGAATGGTCCGTGGCCAATGTCATGCAGGAGAATAGCTGCAATTACCGCTTGGGCTTCTTCTTCGGTAATAACATGACCTTTGGATCGGAGTACTTCAATAGCCTCATTCATCAGAAACATGGCGCCCATGGCATGATGAAAACGTGTATGCAATGCTCCGGGATAAACCATGTGGGTTAGCCCAAGCTGTTTGATCCGTCGCAGCCTTTGAAAATAAGGATGCTCAATAATATCGAAGATAAAATCATCTTTGACAGAAATAAACCCGTACACTGGGTCATTAAATATTTTTCGCTTGTTTAACTGCTTACTTTCCACTTATTTTGCAATATAAATGATTAATCAAAGCTGAATTAAAGTCATCCCGAACATTCGGGACAAATTTTGATTTGACAAATTTATTAAAAAAATATTCATTTAGTGTTAAATATTTTAATATTGACTTGTTTCCCTCGTGAAAAGTTGCATTAATTACTTGAATTTAGGAATCAGGTATTTTTCATTACAAGACAATTCACATGGCTTTTGTTTTGAAACTTTAGTCGGTCTTCATTCATTCATTCATTCATTCATTCATTCATTCATTGAAACAGTGCATGTTAACAAATTGTTTAAACTGTTGTTGCTCTTTGTCTATTGCAATTTTGTTTTTTATTTATCTTTGCACGTTTCGTGACAATGACAATGATGACTAATGACCATTTACTGA
>JBBAAT010000071.1:0-10595 GCA_041658145.1 Bacteroidales bacterium
GCGCCACATGTTTCCGAAGTAACAATGGTTACACCAAAAACATTAAAGAAGGCTCTTGTTCTGTTATCAAAGGAGTACAAGATCATTTCCGGAGGAACAGATGTAATCATTGAATTAAGAAAAAGAAATGAACCTGAAAAATTGCTGAACATTTCTCAATTGACGGAATTAAAAAAGATCGGAAAATCCAAAGGTGAGATTTTTATAGGCGGCGCTGCTTCAGTTACCAATATTATTTCTCATAAAGCAATAAAAAAACATTTACCTCTTTTAGTTGAGGCATGCTCCCTTATTGGCTCTAAGCAGATACGGAACAGGGCAACTCTCGGCGGAAATATTGTGAATGCGGCGCCATGCGCGGATTCAGTACCTCCGTTGATTATGTATGATGCCCGGGTTATTGTACAGTCCGGAAATGGTTTACGTGAAGTGCCGGTTAAAGATTTTGTCATAAAGAATTATCAGACACAGATCAGACCTGATGAAATACTGACAGCTATTGTCATTCCCATTCCTCAAAAGAAATTTTATCACAACTATTATCAGTTAGGCAGAAGAAATGCCGTGAACATTACACGCATGAGTGTAGGAGCGATGATCTCGTTTAACAATAACAAACAAATTGAAGATTGTCGCATCGCTGCAGGTTCTTTGTTCGACCGCCCTCAAAGAATTGCAGAAATAGAGGAAATGTTAACAGGAAAAATTTTAACAGAAACATTAATTAATGAAATAGAAATCCCGTTACAAAAAATCGTTGACACAGCCATAGGAACACGCTGGTCGTCGGAATATAAAACGCCTGTGTTCATCAATCTTTGCAAGGATGTTTTGAAAAATATTATGGGCTATAAAATGAATCAATGATAAAACATTTTTCTTTTACACAAACATTGGAGAGAATTATCGATTGCAATGCTAACTAAAACAAAAATTAAAAGTATCAAACCGAATATATTTAATAAAATATATTTTTGTTTTTTTCTACTTTTACCTTTCGTTTATTCAGGTGAAATAATTGACCCTGTCCTGATTCCAAGACAAATATATCTTACCCTTTTTATTTTCTTAGTTGGTTTAATAATTTGTTATAAGATACATGAAAAAAAACTAATTACCGATTTTTCCTTTCTAAAGCTCTCGCTACCGTTATTATTTCTTGCGTTTTTAATAATCAATATCATTTCGTTTACTCAATCTATAGCCATTACAGAAAGCATTTACGTTTTATCGAAAGTAATGATAGAAATATTATTTTTTGTTATTACCACCTATTTGATAATTCAAAAAAAATTAGACATCGAGTATCTAATTAAATCAATAATTATTTTTAGTATTATTTCTGTTGTAATTACAATTTATCAAATACTTGCTTTGTATTTTTCAGAAAACACTTTTTTCAGCAGTGTAAGTATGATAAAATCCACATTTGCCAATAAAAACTTATTATCATCCATATTGTTTCTGACATTTCCTTTTTTGTTTTGTTCATTTAATTTTTCTAAACGATGGAAATTTTTATCGTTGATCTTGTATTTAATAATACTGATATTACTCTGGTTGATTCAAACCAAAGCGGTTATCATTGCGTTTTTTCTTTTCTTTTTTATATTTTTTCTTTTTTATGTAAGGAACCGAAAAAGTATTACTAAAAAACTTTTCCTGAAACTCATCTTTGTTACTTCAGTTTCAATCATAATATTCAGCATCTTTATTTCTAAACAAAACTCACAGGAATTCTCACATCTGACAAATAAGCATTCAGCAACTTCAAGATTTTTATTATGGGAAAACTCGGTTTATATGATAAAAGATAATTGGGTTTTTGGAGTTGGTGCAGGTAACTGGCAAATTCATTTTCCTAAATACGGCCTGAATAATTTAGATGCTGAAGAAAGAATGGGAATAATTACATATCAAAGACCGCATAATGATTTTTTGTGGGTTTTTTGTGAAATGGGAATTATCGGGATATTAGCATACATTTCCATTTTTATTATAATATTATATTATTTATTCAAGCTAATTCAAAAATTCAAAGAACGGGAAGATAATTGGTTGTATTCTTCTTTTTTTGCAGCAATCATTGGTTATTTAATAATAGCTTTTGTAGATTTTCCATTAGAACGGATAGAACATCAGATTTTGTTATACTTAATATTTTCAGTAATAACTGCTAATTATTATAATGAAATTACTATTTGCAAGCCAGCAAAAAATACAATAGTAAAACTTTCTCTTTCAATAATTCTGCTTTTCTTGTCGGTATTATTTTCATTATTTGTCAGCATTAGCAGATATTCAGGTGAATACCATACTCATAAGTTATATAATGCACACAAAAAAGCCAATTGGGATCTGATGATAAAGGAAGCAGATAAAGCAATTAATTTTTGTTATTTTATGGATCCAATGTCAGCTCCAATTGAATGGTATAAAGGAGTAGCTTTGTTTTCTTCAGGAAACATCAGTGTTGCTAAAACATGCTTTGAACAAGCATATTCCATACATCCATATAATATTCATGTGCTAAATAATCTGGCCAGTTGTTACGAAACCTTAAAAGAACATAAAAAAGCAGAAGAATTCTATCTTAAAGCACTCTCTATTTCTTCAGAGTTTGAAGAAGCTCGCTTGAATTTAAGCGCTGTATATTATAATATTGGGGATTATGAAAAAGCTTTTGAAATGATTGATAAATGCAGCATAAATTCTACTGATATAAAATATCAATCATTTTTGCCTGTGATATTAGATTCTAAAATAGATGAAATTTTAAAAAAACAAAAAGACACTATAATTATAAAAAAAATAATTAAGATTAAAAACACAAAAGACAAAATTTTAAAATCATATCTTGACTCAAAAAGAAATAAAATTAACTTTGCAGAGTATTTAATTAAAATGTAATAAAATAAAAAAATCCCATGAAAGCTATTGCAATTCTGTTTCAGGCATTATTACCGATGTTTGTGTTTTCGCAAAATTTGGTTTCAATAAATCCAGCTATCGCAAATGCAGGTCAAACATTAAATGTTACAATTACCGGAAATAATACTCACTTTAGTCAAGGGAGTGGGACTTCTATTGATTTTGGTTTTAATCAGGGAAGCGGAACTACTGTGGTTAATTCCTTAAATATTGTAAGCAACACTTCTATTTTAGCCAATATTACCGTTCCTTCAAATACATACACAGGATATTACGATGTTTATGTATATAATTACACTGACGGCTACCTTTCGTTGTATAATGGTTTTTATGTTAATGGGCTTACCCCACCTTCTTTGGTTTCCATAAGCCCCGATAATGCAAATGCAGGTCAAACATTAAATGTTACAATTACCGGAAATAATACTCACTTTAGTCAAGGGAGTGGGACTTCTATTGATTTTGGCTTTAACCAGGGAAGCGGAACTACTGTGGTTAATTCCTTAAATATTGTAAGCAACACTTCTATTTTAGCCAATATTACCGTTCCTTCAAATACATACACAGGATATTACGATGTATATGCTTACAACTCTATTGATGGATACCTTTCGATAAATAATGGTTTTCATGTTAATGGGCTTACCCCGCCTTCTTTGGTTTCCATAAGCCCCAATAATGCAAATGCAGGTCAAACGCTAAATGTTACTATTACTGGAGCAAATACTAATTTTAGCCAAGGGAGTGGGACTATTATTGATTTTGGTTTTAATCAGGGAAGCGGAACTACTGTGGTTAATTCCTTAAATATTGTAAGCAACACTTCTATTTTAGCCAATATTACCGTTCCTTCAAATACATACACAGGATATTACGATGTTTATGTATATAATTACACTGACGGCTACCTTTCGTTGTATAATGGCTTTCATGTGGGAACTGTCGGTATTGCAATAAATGAAGTTAAGCCTTCAATAACAGTTTATCCTAACCCTGCTAAGAATTTAATTACTATAACAACAAAGCAAACAGCGATTTTATACAATCCCTTTCTTTCTATATATGACTTAAAAGGGAAATTACTTCTGCAACAACTTTTAAAACAAGAAAAAACGGAACTTGATATAAGTGGTCTTGTAAAGGGGATTTATTTAATAAAGATATCTGGCGTTGAGAAGACAAAAGTAATAAAATTTGTGAAAGAATAAGAATTTACAGCCCATAACAAGGTGGCGGTGTGGTGTTTGTTGGACAGTGAAGTAATTAATTAGAAGGCAGTGGTTGCCTAAAAGTGAAATGGTAAAAAACGCCACCGAATAACAACCGCTAAAACATGAATTACCATGGCAAATCTAAATATCATTGTAAATAACAAACATGTTCAACTTGATGTTGATGATTCCATACGATTGGTGGATTTATTAAGAGATAAACTTGGTCTGACAGGGACGAAAGAAGGCTGCGGTATCGGCGAATGCGGAGCATGCACCGTGATCCTTAATGGAGAAGCGGTTTGTTCATGCATGATACTTGCCGGACAACTGAACGGTGCGAAAATTGAAACAATTGAAAATATTGAGCAGAACGACACTCTTTCACGCTTACAGCAATTGTTTTTGGAGCACGGTGCAATACAATGCGGATTCTGCACTCCGGGGATGCTGATGAGCGCCAAAGCCCTGCTAAATGCAAATCCTCACCCAACAGAAGATGAGATTAAAGAAGCCCTTGAAGGAAATTTATGCAGGTGCACAGGCTACATCCCAATTTTAAATGCAGTGAGAGCAGCCACTTTGCAATAAATTATAATCTTACTGGGCATATTTAGTGTCTGTCCATAATGTCAATACAAAACGTCATTGCGAGGAAGGGACGACCGAAGCAATCTATTGACACACAATGTTAGATTGCTTCATCCCGCATTCCGCAGGTGCGGAACGGGATTCGCAATGACGACTTTATATACAGACACTATTTAATTTTTCTTTTCCTCTTTTTCTATTGCAATTTCATAGCGCACCCCATCATGGTTGGACACGGAAAGCGAACCTTTCAACTGATTTGCCAGGATTTCCACAAGTAATAGCCCTAATGTTTTGGTCTTAATTTCTTCAATATTTTCAGGAATACCTATACCATTATCTCCTACAACCAACAGAAATTTATCGGCTTCTGAAGTAAACTCCACGTAAATCTGATATTCTTTTTTATTATTAACCATCCAGTTTTCAGGAAAAGCATATTTCAGCGAATTGCTGAGAAGCTCATTTACAATCAACCCGCAGGGAATGGCGGTGTCAATTTCCATTTTGAAATCGGCAACTTTTAACTTCAAGTCGATCTCAAATTTATGTGAATAAATTTGCATGAGATTGGTTGAAAGCTTGTGTAAATATTTCTCAAAGTTAATCCGTGAAAGGTCGCCCGACATATACAGGTCTTCGTGAATGATGGACATGGCACGGATTCTTTGTTGAAGCCCTTTGATTTTTTCAACCATTATCGGATCCCTGCTGTCTTGCATTTGCATGTTCATAAGAGATATTATGATTTGCATATTGTTCTTCACCCTGTGGTGAATTTCTTTGAGCAAGACTTCTTTTTCCGCGAGTGCGGTTTTAATTTGTTCTTCAATACGATGATGTTCGGTAATATTTCTGATAATACCTGTAAACATGATAATTTCACCGTTTTCATCAAGAATAACTTTTCCTCTTTCTTCAATAAATAATATGGTGCCATTTTTCGTCATCAGGCGACAAACAAAAGGATGTGATTCTTTATTAAGAATAGTTTTTTTAAGTTCAGTAATTGCAATTTCTTTATCTTCTTCATAAACAAAATCAATCAGGTTTTTACCAATAATTTCTGCTGAAGTAAAACCAAAAAGATTATAACAGTTAGTGCTTACAAAAAGAATGGTTCCATCAGTATTGTATGAGTAAATTACATCATCAATGTTTTCGATAATTAAACGATATTTTTCTTCACTTTCACGAAGTATTTTTTCATTTCTTTTCCTTTCGGTAATATCCCTGGCAATGCCCAAAACTTCGTAAGGTTTATCATCCTTATACCTCAGCATACTGTTTACTTCAAAAAATGTTAAAGAGCCATCCTTGTTCACAAAATCCACTTCGTATACGGTATGTTCTTTTTCGCCTTTCAGTTTTTTTACAATATTATCAAATGCCCTCTCTGCCGATTTAGGAGTGAGGTATTTATTCATATTATGATCGGCAAGCTCTTCAAACTTATATCCTGCAAGTTTTTCAACCACCGGATTTATAGAAGTAAAGTTACCGTTGAAATCCATTGTAAAAACCACATCATTTGTGTTTTCAAATAATTCACGGTATTTCTCCTCGCTTCTTTGTAATGCTTCGATAGTATTATTTAACAGGTTGATCGCGTTTTGTCCGGAAATAATATCTTTCTTAATTTTTGTTTCTCCCTTTATATTTTCCGGATTATCAAGCAAGTGCTGTATGGCATCAACCTGCTCATCGGATAATGATGAAAGATCAATCTTTTTCAATCTTGTTATCAAGCTTTCTCGTGTATTCATATTCAAGAATATTTAATTCAAAGATAATTAATTATACTCTAAATGGCTTAATTGTTTGATTGTTTAATTGTTATTTTATTTATTGCCTATGCTGTTAATGCCTGCCTGTCCGGTAGGTAGGATTTATTTACAACAATTTAGCAATATAACAATTTAACAATTTATTTCAATAAAAGGTAAATTTTTAACCGTTTGCAGTATAATCTGTTTTGTGATTTTTTTTTACTTCAGAATTATACTTAATTTTATGGAATATTTTTTATACTATAACTATGAATTTATTCCTTAAAAATGCATCATTCATTGATTGGCAAACTCTCGAATTCAGGAACACATCAATAAAAATCAACAGCGGAACAGGTGGCGGCATTGAATTCATACGGGAAATTCCGCACGATAATAACATCCAGGTAATTGATTGCACCGGTAAACTTGTCACGAAATCCTTTGCTTGCGGACATCATCATGTGTATTCTGCGTTATCAAGAGGCATGGGCGCTCCAAAGAAGCAACCGGAAAATTTTTATGAAGTGCTGAAATATATCTGGTGGACTCTTGACAAATGCTTGGATAAAGATATGATCGAAGCCAGTGCGCTTGTTACTGCTATTGCCTGTGCAAAAAACGGGGTAAGTTTTGTTATCGACCATCATGCTTCGCCTTTTACAATTGACGGCTCTCTTGAAACAATTGCCAATGCCTTTGAAAAAGTGGGACTCTCTCATCTTCTGTGTTATGAAATATCCGATCGTGATGGTCTTGATATTGCAGAAAAAGGCTTATCTGAAACCGCATCATATTTACAAAACCATCAGGGTTTGGTCGGGCTTCATGCTTCTTTCACTATTTCTGATGATACATTGGGAAAAGCAGTAAATCTTTCAAAAAAATATAATTCAGGGTTACATATTCATGTTGCAGAAGACAAATACGATCAGGAATTTTGTGTAGAAAATTTCAACAAAAGAGTTGTAGAAAGATTGAATGATGCGGGAGTATTGAATTTCTCAAAAACAATTCTCGGACATTGCCTTCATTTGAATGAAACTGAAAAAAATCTCATAAACAATTCACCTGTATGGGTAGTCCAAAACAGTGAAAGCAACCTGAATAATAATGTCGGCTATTTTAATTCACGTGGACTTGGAAATAACATAATGCTTGGTACTGATGGTATGCACAGCGATATGTTACGAAGCGCTAAAGCAGCCTTCTATGTGGGACAAGGCTTTGACAGCATCAATTATCAGGGTATTTACAAGCGTTTTAGAAATGTCCATACATACCTTAAGTCAAATGACTTTTCGGGAGATGGCGAAAATAACCTTGTGATCATGGACTATGACACACCCACAGAAATAAACCAAAATAATTTTTTGGGGCACTTCCTTTTCGGGCTGGAATCAAAACATGTGCAACATGTTGTTTCACAGGGCAAATTGATTGTAAAGGACAGAGAAGTTATTACTGTGAATGAAAAAAAAATCCTCGAATTTTCGAGGGAGCAAGGGACAAGGCTGTGGGAGAAGATGAAAACTATCTGATCAGAATTGAAGACAATTTTTTTCCTCATTCGCATGTACCGTCTATTGACGTCTTAACTTTCATTCCCAGCTTTTAGAAGAATCCTTTATATATTAATGATATTTCACCTCCCCCTCTTCCATAACTTGCAATACTCAGAGTAGAAATGTTTATGTCGTAGCTTATTCCGATAGATAAATTCTTTTTACAATCAACAGCAAAATTCAATATAAAAGCATCATTCCACCTGTAGAATCCACCAAAATAAATAGCAGAAGAACTAAGAAATCCTGTGTATTTTGATGTCATTCCAAGTTCGTGTTTTATTAACAAGCCAGCAATAATTTCTTTTGAGGGTTTTTGGAATGCCGCAAAAAATCTGGGAATTACAGTGACGTTAGTATTTTTCAATGTATTTTGTATTTCTCCGTGAAGTATATACTTCGGACTTAACGGATTGGATGCACTAATATAATAAGACTCGTTCGGTCTATTAAGGTGGAAAAAAGCAAAGCCCGCATTGCCTTTTATATTTGGATTTGCAGAAGGCATGTAAGTCCATAAGAAGCCGCCTCCTAAATCGTAATAAGTAATATTATTTATCAGATTCTGTTCACCGGAAGGTATGTTCTGATTATAATTAACACCGTCAAATTGATTTACCCATTTCAAATTATCAGATGAAATGAACCTTTGAACATAAGCCGTCATAATTCCAGCGGATAAAAGATTTTCCTGATTTAGTTCTGCATTATAGGCAACGGATAAACCAACTAATGTTTTTCCCATAGCAGATGCGCCTGCTTTGTCGTTGTAAAAATAAATTCCTGTGCCTAAACCATTCTTCTTTTCTCCCCTGAGCAAGCCCATATCCAAAGAAGCGCTGAATGTTTTATAAGGATTTGCTATGCTCGCCCATTGTCCTCTGTAACTGGTAGCAACCCTGTAATTTCCATCAAACACACCTGTCATTGCCGGATTTAAATATAAGGGGGATGAATAAAATTGTGAGAAATGAATATCTTGCGCAAATGATGTAAGATGTAAGATGTAAAATGTAATATTTACAATTACTGCGGAAATTAAAGTTTTTTGTTTCATATTTAAAAGTTTTTTGTTTGTTATTAAAACTACAAACAAATGACTAATGACCAATGACTATCTTACTAATGATATATCTCCTTTTTGTATCACCGCTTTTTTGTCGCCATAAAAGGCAACATTAAGATAATAAACAAAAACATTCGGGTTGAGCAGTTGCCCTTTATAGGTTCCATCCCAACCTTCGCTTACATCATTGGTTTCAAACACAAGCTCTCCCCACCGGTTATATATTTTAAAATTCAATGTTTGTATTCCTTTTCCCTGTATAAAAAATACATCATTCTGCCCGTCATTGTTGGGAGAAAAGACGTTGGCAATGTAAATGGAATGTTCAGTATCTACAAATACGGTTACAGAGTCGGAATTTTCGCATCCATTTTCATCAGTGCCGGTAACAATGTATGTTGTGGTTTGTAACGGACTTGTTGAGACAGAAGCGCAGCTTGCACAACTCACACCTGAAGCCGGGCTCCAGTTGTATGAAACGCCTCCGGTTGCATGTAAAAAGGCAGTTGTTCCTGAATATATTGTTGTGTCCATCCCCGCATTTATGTATGGCGGTTTATTTACTGTTACAATAGTATAAGCAATAGATGTTGCACCACAATAACCTGTAACAATTACACTATATACCGATGTTAGCTGCGGTGAAACAATTATGGCGGCAGTTGTTTCTCCTGTGCTCCACAAATAAGCGGTAGCGTCTACAGCACTAACAGTAAGCGTGGTGGATTCTCCCGCGCATATCTCTGTTGCGCCGCTTATGGTAACAGAAGGAGCTTGTGTATTCAGAACAGTAACATTCTGTAATGCAGTATTGGAGCATCCGGTGGTAGTATCGGTGTATAAATAGCTTACAGTGTGTATCCCGCTCCCCGCAAGAGAAGGATAAAAGATGTTGTTAAACACCCCGGTTCCGGCATAATTGCCTCCCGCAGGAATCCCCTGCGTAAGCAGAAATGGCGGGTCGTTGGGGCATACCTGATTTACCGGTGTAAAAATTACAGCCGGCAGCGGCTTAACAGTGATGACATTGGAAGCGGAGCCGGTGCAGCCGTTTGTATTGGTAAAATTATATGCAATAACGTGGCTCCCCGCTCCGGCAACAGCCGGGTTAAATATGCCGTTGCTCACACCTGCGCCCGAATACACACCGCCTGCAGGGTTGCCACCTGAAAGCGCATAAGCCGGTGAGTTAAGACATACATCAGGAAAAGCTGATAAGATCACTGTAATCCCACTGTCCACGGTGAGTGGCTGTGTTGCCATGCCTGAACATCCCAAACTATCGGTATAAAAATAAGTGATGGTAAATGTGCCAAGCCCGGCGCTGTCAGCATAAAACATTCCGCTGCTGACTCCGGTTCCTGAATAAATACCCCCCGAAGGCGAACCACCGCTCAATGTAAAAGGAAGCGCTGTAATACAGACATCGCTGAAAGCAGGAAGCGTTACAATGGGCGCTGGA
>JBBAAT010000072.1:0-10579 GCA_041658145.1 Bacteroidales bacterium
AGTGTGAGAAGTGTTTGGCATTACACAGTGCGATCCATCGCCGAAATCCCAATACCATGAAGTAATGCTGCCTCCTGAAGGGTTTGACAGGTCGTAGAATTGATAAAATAATCCGGGATTTGAATTCATAGTATCCTGAGTAGTGTAAAAATAAGCCATACAGTTCACGGGATTTGCTATGACAACTGTTTGGCAATAGGTATTTGTACATCCGTTGGCGTTGGTAATTGTAAGGCATACAGTATATGTTCCATAATTCATGTAACTATGAATTGGATTTTGATTTGTAGAAGTTGTGCTATCTCCAAAACTCCATGAATAAGTTACCCCGCTAACATTGGAATAGCCATAGAAAGAAACAGATGTATTGCTTACATTATACTGAAAATGAGCCTGGCATGGACTGATCGTATCCGCATACATGCTGTCGCAGTACGTAGCTGTACATCCGCTATCTGTTGCGATAGTGAGGCATACATTATACCATCCTGGGCTAGAATAAGTGTGAGATGTGTTTGGCATGATACAGTGCGATCCATCTCCGAAATCCCAATACCATGAAGTAATACTGCCCCCTGAAGGGTTTGACAGGTCGTAGAAATAATAAGCTAATGCATTTCCGGAATTTGAATTTATAGAATCCGGAATAATGTAAAAATCAGCCGTGCAGTTTGCAGGATTAGGCGGATTACATTGAACTGTGAAATTTAACGTCAATATTCCCTGGTAGCTGCTCACAACAGAGCCTGTTGCCATTGCCCCGTTACAACCGGATGTGGAAACATAAAAAGTAGTTTGATAAGGTGCGCTGTAAATGGTATCTGCATAAAAACCATTTTGGTTGGTGTAAACAATATTATAATAGCTATACATGCTGTTAGTTGAATCAGCAACTATATAAACAGCCTGGTTTTGAACAGGAGTACTTGTAATAGCATTAATGACCGTGCCATTAATAACGTTGTAAGTTTGTGCGAATGTTGCAATACTGCTGAGTAGGATGATTGCTAACGTAATAATTTTTGGTTTCATAATGTTGTTTTTTAAGGTTAATAGATGGGTTAATTTTAGTTTCTAATCATAAAGACAAGAACTTTGAACAAAAGGTTGCATCATATATATTTTTTTTATTGTATTGACTTTATGAACAAGCACTAATTAACTATCAATTTCCCCGCACAAATCAATTTATTTTCAGAAGAAATCTTATAAATATAAATACCATCAGGCAAGTTTTCTCTGCTAATAATAAACTTATTTTTAGTAATATTAGTAATCACCTGTGCTTGTTTTCCTATAATATTGTATAATTCAAAGGTAACAGTTTCAGTCTCATTTATACCTTTTATTTCAAAGGTAGTTGTTGAATTAAAAGGATTTGGATAAACTTTAACTGAAATATCCTTATCATAAATTATAAGCGTATTCGAAACGATTGAATCAATATTACCAACAGTGTTGAATACCATATTAGTGATAACAGGTTCATTAAAATCAAAGATAATTCCTGCATGGTTTTCTATTACTGTACCTTCGGTATTACCTGGCATCTGATGGATTTTATATTTCAGAAAGCCATTGCTTGCAGGTTCATTAACATTACTATCGGGAAGCAAAATATTACTAAATGTCCAGCATAAAATGTTGCTTCCGAAAATATCCAGTGTATAAGGATGACTGCTTGAACCGGGTTCTATTGTGGTAATATCCAGATATGCCGATAATGTATCCCTTATCATTACATTAAAGGCAGTATCAGTGCCTGTATTCTGAAAATGGATGATATACTCCAATACATCAGTAGAATCAATGAAATGGTATGTTTGAGTAAGTCCTTCCGGCTTTACCTGTTTATCATTAGGGTCATAAGAACCTGTAGCTACATGACAATCTATTTCAATGAAATTATCATCATCATCTTCGGGGATAACTGTTATTTGTCCTAATGAGGTGCCGTTGCTGTCGCCACAGTTCTCAATAGTTTCCTGCGGATGGCTGTTACCCGGATGCCCGGGCCTCTGGTCGGCTTCAAGTCTTATTGCATTCCCGTTTGTAGGCCAGCAGATAATCAAACTATTACCTCCGGTCAGCTGGAATTGCCCTGTAAATACCAGAACATTATTTTCATAAATCCTGTATTCACTTGTGCCCTGCATATCGCCGGTAAAGGGGTCGCCTGTGTTATATATTGTAAAGCATGCAAGGCTGTCGTTTACACATTCACCTTCAACCGAAACGCTTGAATGGTCCCAGGCTGGGTCAGCAGGAAAACAAGCGCTGTCCGGATAAATATGTGCCTCAACACACATAGTTTGCCCTACAAGTGACATATTACAGGCTATATCTACATATATGAGAAAGGTTCCACATTGAGCAGGATTCACAGTATCAATATCAAATGTCAAAATATTCCCATTTTGAGAAATTAAATTTCCATTACTCCATGAATATGTCATATTTGCATCCAGTTCAACTTCTATAGTTGCATTATCAGCTTGTGAAGTTCCATTATTACAATAGCTGACTGAATAAGTGGATTGAAAACAAGGTCTTACTGCCCAGGTAGAAATATTCACGCTGAGATCAGGGCAGTAAATATCTGCTATTAAGCCGAAATTAATATTTGAAACTGTATCAGTAGAAGAAATAATATCAACTACATAATAATTGGGAGAAACCGGGCAATTTTGCTGCCATAAAGAATTTTGAAGCATAAGACTTATTGTATATGTCCCGGTACCAACAAAAAAAGAATAAAAACCATCGGAATTAGTTATTGCATAATAAGGACCGGGAACTGCCTGGAGCAACCAGTTCTGCAGAGCATCTTCATTAAAATCCTGAATACAATCTGCATTTAGATCATTGAATATTTTTCCTGAAATATTACCTTCATCAGAATAACAAACACATCCTACTAAAGAATCTATTTGTACAATCCCATAAGTAGTATTTGAACCTAAAATATTGGTAACAGTCAAAGTTACAGTATAGAATCCGCCTTGCCAATATACGTGTGCTGGATTTTGAGTTGAAGACATGCTTCCATCACCAAAATCCCAAAGCCATGATGCTGGATTATTTATAGATAGGTCAGTAAATAAAACAATCCACATGCTTAATGTATCATTTGAACATTCACAAGTAAAATTTGCAATGGGAGGTTGTGTGGGCATTTCATCTATTAATATACAGTCGCTTACCCAACATCCGTTTGTATCTGTAACTGTTACACAATAATTTCCTGTTATAGTAACATTTAATGTTTGATTGGTTGAACCACCTGACCACAGATAAGTATAACCTGCACCTGGGCCTGCATCCAATATAATAGTATCAGGTAGTGAAATAAGTGTATCAGGACCTAAATTAACAACAGGTGTATATACATTAATATAGCCGGTTTTAGTTAATGTATTTGAACCAAAGGCATTAGAAACCACCAGGGTTACATCATAAGTTCCTGGTACCATATACCATATATTCGGGTTTTGATCAGTAGATGTAGAAGGCGTTCCTCCTTGAAATGTCCAGTTCCAACTGGTTGGACTATTAGTGCTTAAATCTGTAAAGTTAATCAAGCTACTATCACAGATGATAATAGTCTGACTTGCAGTAAAATCAGCTATTGGTGCTTGTGCCAATGTATAATTGCTGACTGTTACGGCTATTACTAACACAAGTGTCCATTTTATTAAAGACATAGCAGATAAGTTTAGTTTTGTTTTCATAATTATAATTTTTTAAAGGTTAAACATAATTTTGATTTTATTAATAAGACAAAAATTACTAAACAAAGGTTGCATGTAATTTAAAATTGAGTCCACTCTAAAAAGCCCTAATTTCTTTTTTCAGCGACTTTTTGCCCTTAATCCCTAAAGGGAAGTCGCTGAAAATCAGCCTCCCTTTAGGGCAGGGGCAAAGCTGATTTTCAAATAAAATACTTTTTAGAGTGGACTCAAAATTTATTTTATAAATTTTTTGACTTCATTTATTTTTCCATCCGCCGAAGAAATATTTAACAGGTAGATTCCGCCCGGTAAATCATTAGCAGGGAGTCTTATTAAATGTTTCCCATTGGTTAAAGTTATTTTGTTCTCTTTAATTTGCCGACCTATCGTATTGAAAATTCTAACTGTCAAATCAGCCGATGAGGCAAGATTAATTTCAAAATTTAAATCTTTTAAAACAGGGTTTGGGTAAATATTACCAATAGTTGTCGGTGTTAAATTATCGTTAATAATAATACCGCTGGGATTTGTATCAAACAGGCTTAATTCCACATTTGTAATTACCGGGTTATTTGCATTTAAAGTAATAGTGTCAGGAATAGTATATTTACCGGCCTCTTCTGCATATAAAATATATGTCCCATAAGCTATATTACTGAATCCAAAAGTGCCATAAGTATCCGTATACGTATAATAAACAGGATTACCATTCAAATTGAGTAAAAGTATTTCAGAGTAAGGTACAGCACTGCCGTAAAAAATTAATGATCCGCTTATAGAACAGGGTCCACTTGATGAAGTAACATTTAACATATTTACATCGGCATTATAAATGGAATCGTTTAAACTGATTATTGAAGCATTATTCCACTTCAGCGCATTTCCAAAATATGTGGGTGCATACTGATCATAGACCGCAGAGTTTATATCTGATTCAACTTTTACAATATAATTGCCTTCGGGAGCATGATAAAAATAGAAATAACCGTCAATACTGAAAGACATTGAATCGGTAAGAGTAATTTGATTATTAAAAACAGAATATAAATAAGCTGTTCCATTATCAATTGGATAGCTTCCTGCAAATACCTGTCCGCCTATATTGTATTTATTCAGAGGAATGACGGTTATGGTATGGCAAATAGTACCTGAGCAAAAATTATTTAATATGGTAAGGCAAACATTGTAAATACCGCTGTCGGGGAAAAGATGATAAGGGTTTTGAAGTGTGGAAGTAGTTCCGTCGCCAAAATCCCAAAGCCATGAAGTTATATTTCCGTTGGAATTATCATAAAAAATAAAAGCATTAGGTATGTTGGCAATAGGATCAAGACTAAAAGAAAAATCAGCGTTAATATAAAAAGCACTATCAATATAAATATTATTGCAAAACTGGTTTGAACAATTATTCATAGTATCAAAAACCGTTAAACATACAGTATATGTTCCAAAATTATTATAACAATGAACCGGGTTTTGACTAGTATCGCCGGTTCCATCACCAAAACCCCAAACCCATGAAGTTATATTTCCGGCAGACCAGGAGCTATCGGTAAAAGAAACACATTTATCACAGTAGTTTTGCAAGGCAATAAAATCAGCCTGACAAGAGGTATTGGAATCTACACATATAATAAAATCAGATGATAAAAAAGTATTTAATGAATTAAAATATAATAATGTATCAAGTGCGATATTATTGCAGTCGAATGTCTCCACCAATAATGCACCTTGCTGAAATGTAATGTTTATAGTGTCTGAATAAAATCCGTTAGTATCAGTGTTAACCCATTTATTATAAATAAAGCCCGGTGTGTAAATACTATCGCCAACAATATGAACCTGATGATTCGGAATACCAATAAGAGTAATTGAATTGCGGACATAACCGTGAATATGAATGTTGTATTGCGAAAAACATTGAAATGACAACATCAGCAGAACTGTCAGTATTACTATTTTATTCTTCATATATTTATTTTAAAAATTATCAAAAACGAAAATATAGCCCCGTTTTTAAACCTATCGAATAAGAATATTTTTTTGTGTCTTTTTGTTCATAAAAAGGACTTAGATAATATTTAAATGTAGGTTCAACAGCAATGAATATATTATCGTTAAACTGATAACCGCCTCCTATGCTAAATAAAAACTGCCAGTATGTTTTGGTTAAAGCCGGAGTATATTTTTCTTCGCTTTCAAGTAGTGCATTACTTATATTAAACGGGATTACAGGTTCTTTTTTATAACTTAAAATTCCCAGACCGGCCCCACCCCTGACAGAAATGGAAAATCTGTTAATATATTTTCTATATCCTATCATAAAAGGTATTTGTATATATCTGTAATTATTCCTGGTAAACCCGTATGAAGAATGGTGTATGGAATCAAAAACATTCACGGGGGTTGTAATTAAAACCGTTGTATGTTGAGTACTATCATAATAAAAACAGCTTACATCATTATAATATCCCACAGAATCGCGTGAAAGATAATTTACAGAACTTAATGCGTCATTATTATAGAAAGAAAGTCCTGTGCCGCTTTGAATTGTAATATTTTTATAATCGTAGTTAACGCTTATTTGAGCACTTTGGCTAAAATTGTTTTTCTTTGGTTCAGCAACAGGGCTTATTTCAGGCAGATTATAAATCCATTCAGGAGTATAATGAAGTCCTATATACAATCTTGGCCTGAAATGCGGTAAATTATTTTGGGGTTGACCAGCGGAAGCATAAACTGTATTGATTGTCTGAATATCATATATAGGAATGTATTTTACATTTAGCGCTTTTATCTTAGAAATATCCGCTGGTTCAGTTACTGCCTGATTTATTTTCGTATCCGGTATATTTATTTCATCTGTTTTAACGGTAAAACCAGTATTATCACTATTATTCGAAACAGGCTCATTATTAACCGCATTTGAAATATTATTTTCAGTATTAAGATTTTTTTTCGGAGTAAAATTTTCTGATACGGCTATGTTTCTTTCCGTTTTATCCGGTTTGCCGGCAATGTTGTTGCCTAATGTTTTACTCACGACAACAGGTTTTATCGGAGTTTTATTTTGTTGCCTGTCCCGATGCAATCGGGATTTGTTTTGTGTATGATCAATAACCTTATTGATATTTGCAGAATTTTGATTTAAGTTATTTTCCTTTGACAAATTATTTTTATTGCCATTATTGATTTTGATATTTTCAGAAGATTGAATCTCATTCTTTGGTTTATTAATTTGATTGTGATCGTCAGTATATGAATTGACCTGTGTTATTTTTTTTGCAGGTTCAGAATTAAGTAATGGCAAGAAATATACTACAGAAAATATGATAGCAATTAAAGCTGCTGAAAAGATAAAGTAGGTAAATTTACTAAATGGGAACCTCTTCCCGGGACTAACAATATTTGTTGCCTGGGGAATTTGTTTTCTGATATTTTCCCAGATTTGTTCAGATGGTTCGACTTTATAATCTTCAAAAGCCCTGCCGAACAATTCATCTATTTTATGTTCATGCTGTTTCTTCATATAAAACAGAATTTAGTTTATTTATTTTATTCTGAAGCGCAACTCTTGCTCGTGATAATTGCGATTTTGATGTACTCTCCGAAATATTAAGCATTTCACTAATTTCCTTATGAGAATAACCTTCTATTGCATACAAGTTAAAAATAACCCTGTAACCTTCAGGTAATTCTTGAATAATTTTTAGTAGTTCATTCATTGAAAGAACATCAGTCATAATTACATTCGGTATTTCCTTTTCACCATGTTCGGTATCATCAAGAGATTGAACACACTTAATACTTGCCTTATATAAATTAATGGCTGTATTTACCATTATTCGTCTGATCCAGCCTTCCAAAGAACCATCAAATTTGTATGTTCCTAAATATTTAAAAACTTTTATATAACCTTCCTGTAAAATATCTTCAGCTTCCATCCTATTTTTAGTGTACCGTAAGCATACTCCCAACATTTTCGAAGCATATCGCCTGTATAGCAGATCCTGCGCTACCGGCTCATTCTTCAGGCACCTTTTAACAAGTTCCTTTTCGTTAATCATTTTACCTCTTGTTATCATCAGACAAGAAAAAGTTTAAAATGGTTGCATCAGAAAATAAAAAAATGATTTTTTTTTAAAAATTTTTACAGAATACAAACTTCAAATATACATAAATAGTTAAATATTAGAGTGTAATTACCATTCAAAGTTGACTCTTCATTCGAATATATTATAACTTTGCAGAAAGGTATCAATATTTTTACGAATCATGAAGCTTCACGTTATCAATGTAGAAAATTTTAAATTGGATGGAGGCGCAAGTTTTGGCGTTGTTCCGAAATCAATCTGGTCAAAGACTGTTATCCCTGACGAAAATAACATGATTGATGTATGCAACAGGTTGCTTCTGGTCGAAATTAATGATCGCAAGATACTGATTGATTCAGGCATTGGCGATAAGCAAGGCGAAAAATACCTTTCCTTTTTTTATATCACAGGAAATACGTTGGAAAAAGGCCTGACCGAAAAAGGTTTTCAACCCACCGATATTACTGATGTTATTCTTACTCATCTTCATTTCGATCATGTGGGCGGTTGCATGAAATACAATGCCGATAAGACAAAGCTGCTTCCTGTTTTTCCGAACGCCACTTATTATTGTTCGAAAGCACAGTGGGATTGGGCAATTAACCCTAATCCCAGAGAAAAAGCTTCGTATCATAAAGAAAATTATATGCCCCTCTTTGAATGTGGGCGTTTGGAATTCATTCATGAAGAGCAGGAATTGTTTGAAGGAATTTTTCTGAAAATATACAATGGACATACTGAAGGACAGATCATTCCTGTGATTGATTACAATGGCAGAAAAGTGGTTTTTATGGCCGATTTCATCGCTTCGGTTGCACACATTCCTGTCCCTTATGTTCCTGGTTTTGATGTGCAGCCATTGTTGACTTTAAAAGAAAAAACTGCATTTTATGAAAAAGCTGTTGAGGAAAATTATGTTTTATTCTTTGAGCACGATTTTCAAAACGAATGTTGTACTGTACAAATGACTAAAAAAGGTGTAAGATTAAATAATATTTTTTTGTTGAAAGATTTATCTTTGTACTAATAAGTGATGTTACGCAAACGTAATAAATACATACTAAATTAATGGTCAGGCTGAGCCGATTCTCCTGAAACGACAGTAGAAGGAGAAGCGTGTCGAAGTCGACCATACATAGTCACTCTTCGACACGGACTCCATCCCGCAAATCTTTGCTATGTCCGGCTCTGAGTGACACTTTTATATAAAAATAAATATGCGTAACATCAACTAATAACTAAAAAATGAACAAGGTATCTTCTGTAAAGGATCTGCTGCGGATTGCAAAAAACATCCGGATAAATATTGTACGTATGCTTGCAGAGGCAGAATCTGGTCATACAGGCGGATCGCTCGGACTGGTTGATATTTTTACAAGTTTATATTTTAATGTTCTTGATCACGATCCAAAAAATCCCGGGTGGAAAGACAGAGACAGACTTATACTCTCCATAGGTCATGTAGCGCCTGTGCTTTACGCCACACTTGCAGAAGCCGGCTATTTTCCAAAAGATGAATTATTAACCCTTCGCAAACTTAATTCAAGATTACAGGGGCATCCCGGAAGAGAGCGTGGATTGCCGGGTTTGGAACTTTCATCCGGTTCATTGGGACAGGGATTGTCTGTTGCTGTTGGACTTGCGCTTGCTGCCAAAGCAGATAAAAAACAATGGCATGTATTCAGCATTCATGGCGACGGCGAGCTGCAGGAAGGCAGCATCTGGGAAGCAGCCATGAGCGCTGCGCATTATAAATTGAATAACCTCACCGCCATCATTGACCGCAATAATTGCCAGATTGATGGCAGAACAGATAAGGTGATGAGCCTTGAACCTTTAAGTGAGAAATGGAAAGCATTCGGGTGGGATGTTTTTGAATGCGACGGTCACAGCCATACCGACATCATAAAAACCTGCGAATATGCGAAACAAAGTATATTCAGGCCAACTGTTATTATTGCCAGAACCAAAATGGGCAGAGGCGTAAAAAGCATTGAAGACGATTACCGCTGGCACGGTAAAGCGCCTTCAAAAGAAGAAGCTGAAGATTTTATAAAACAGCTTTCGGCTTAGTTATACTAAGCGTTTGAGTTTGCATGTATATTGAGCTTGAGGACACTGAGCGAAGTCGAAGTGTCGAAATATCGCAAACTCAAATAATAAGCATTCACTGACCAAAGTTTGCCAAAGAGCTGCAATTTTGCCAACGCACCAATATTAATATTAAATTTGTTAGTTAGATTTTAAACTATGGCATTAAGCTGGAACGAAATAAAAACAAGGGCAATACAGTTTTCAAAGGAATGGGAAAACGAAACAAACGAACATGCAGAAGCAAAAACTTTCTGGAATGAATTTTTCAATGTTTTTGGTGTTAATCGCCGTAAAGTAGCAACATTTGAATTATATGTACAAAAATTAGAACACAAGCAGGGTTTTATTGACTTGTTTTGGCCAGGCATATTACTGGTTGAGCACAAATCAAAAGGCAAAGACCTGAACAAAGCATTTCAGCAGGCGGTTGATTATTGCCCGGGACTGAACCAAAATGAACTGCCTAAATATATTCTCGTTTCCGACTTTGAACGTTTCCGCCTGCACGACCTTGAAGAAAATAAAGATCATGAATTTTCTTTAAAAGAATTTTACAAACACATTAAACTTTTCGGTTTTATTCTTGGTTACCAGAAAAAAGAATACAAAGAGGAAGACCCCGTTAATATTGAAGCCGCTCAAAAAATGGGCAGGCTGCAC
>JBBAAT010000073.1:0-10572 GCA_041658145.1 Bacteroidales bacterium
GCCTCAACAAATGTGTCATTTAAAACTTTCGCAATATCTCCGGCATAAAACATAGTATTTGAAAAGCCATTGATACGTGAATTTTCGAAAGCATCACTTACTGCCGATTCAATATATTCAAGACCTGTCACTTTTTGAGCCGAGGCTGCAACAAAATTGGCTATTGTCCCCGTACCTGTGTAAAGATCATACACTATTTCATTTCCGCTCAATGCAGCAAAATCAAGTATTGTTTTATATAATTCATAAGCCTGAAGCGTATTGGATTGAAAAAAAGAAACCGGCCCTATTTTAAACCGAAGGTCCCCAATCGTTTCAATAATGTATGGATTACCTTTGTAGCGCTGTATTTCAAGATCGGTTATCACATCGTTACACTTGGGATTGATTACATACATCAGCGAAGTTACTTCGGGAAAACTATTTGAAATATATTCAAGAATTGCATCCCGCAATTTTTTTTCATCATGAAAGAACGACACAATAACCATTACTTCTCCTGCCTGAGTTGTACGGATGATCATATTCCTTAAAAAACCGGTCTGTTTTCTCAGGTCAAAAAACTGCAAATTATTTTTTAATGCATATTCCTTTACCGCAAGCCTGATAGCATTCGTTGGTTCCCTTTGCAAATAGCACGTTTCTATATCGAGCACCTTATCAAACATACCCGGAATGTGAAAACCCAATCCATTCATATTCCTGCTCTCATCTGCAACCTGCATATCCTTATCAAGCAGCCAGCGCCGGCACGAAAAAGTATATTCTAATTTATTCCTGTAATAATTAGTGTTTGCAGAAGGTATTATAGGCAATATTATTCCTTCTACATCAATTTTAGCAATGCGCTGCAAACATTCCTGCACTTGCTTTTGCTTATAAAATAATTGCTTTTCGTAAGAAAGACTCTGCCATTTGCAACCGCCGCACACACCAAAGTGTTTGCAGAACGGCTTAATACGGTCATCGGAATATTTGTGAAAGTTAATAACCTTTGCTTCAAGAAAATTTCTTCTTTTCTTTATAACTTTTGCATCCACAATATCGCCTGGCACAGCGCCTGTAACAAATACTACAATATCGCCATATTTTGCCACCGATTTACCTTCATCAGCAATATCTATGATTTCCAATCGCTCAAGAGAGCTGTAATGTTTCATAATTTGGTGTTTCCGAAAACATGCTCAGCCTGATAAAAATCTGTATCTGACAAAAAAAGTCACATCTGTATTGTATCAGGCAGCAAATTTAAAATTAGTTTTCATATCCTGATAATATTGCTCATAGCCGATTGAAAACGGTTTTTTTATTCATTTCAATTCTTATATCTTTGCGAAAGCTATTAAGCACCTAAATTCCGCAAGTCGTTAATCTTTTTATACATTTTTTTATGGAAACTTTAAAAGACATGATGTTATCTGAAAAAGCAATCCGCCTTGTTGAACTCGAAGACAAATATGGCGCTCATAATTACCATCCGCTTCCTGCAGTACTATCTAAGGGTAAAGGTGTTTATCTCTGGGATGTTGACGGTAAAAAATATTTTGATTTTCTCTCTGCCTATTCAGCAGTAAACCAGGGTCACTGCCATCCGCGAATTATTGATGCACTTATAAAACAGGCAGAAATCTTAACGCTTACATCGCGTGCATTCTATAATGATTGCCTTGGCGAATTTGAAGAATTTGTTACAAAATATTTTGGCTATGATAAAGTATTGCCAATGAACACGGGTGCCGAAGGCGTTGAAACAGCCATTAAGCTTTGCAGAAAATGGGCATATACTAAAAAAAGGGTACCCGAAAATGAAGCTAATATTATCTGCTGCGAAGGCAATTTTCACGGCAGAACCACCCTTGGTGTTTCACTCTCTACAGATCCTGAATCGTATAGTGGGTTTGGGCCTTATGTTCCCGGTATTATAAAAATCCCTTATAATCATACGGATGCTCTTGCAGAAGCTGTAAAAGACCCGAATGTAGCCGGTTTTATCGTTGAACCCATACAGGGTGAAGCTGGTGTTTTCGTTCCTGACGACGGCTATCTTACAAAATGTTATGAAATATGTAAAGCAGCGAATGTATTGTTTATCGCCGATGAAGTTCAAACAGGTATTGCCCGTACAGGCAAAATGCTTGCCTGCGATTATGAAGAAATCAGACCTGATATAGTTATTCTTGGTAAAGCCCTTGGTGGCGGCGTTCTTCCTGTTTCAGCAGTATTAGCTAATGACGATATTATGCTTTGTATAAAACCAGGTGAACACGGCTCTACTTTTGGTGGCTTTCCACTGGCTTGCCGCGTAGCTATCGCAGCTCTCAAGGTTGTTAAAGACGAAGAACTTGCTGAAAGAGCTTTTGAACTGGGAAATATTTTCCGCGATGAAATCAGAAAGATAGAGTCTCCTGTGATTAAACTCGTAAGAGGGAAAGGCTTACTAAATGCAATAGTAATTAATCCAACCAATGGAAAGGAAGCATGGGATGTATGCCTGAAGATGAGAGATAACGGGCTTCTGGCAAAACCTACTCACGGCGACATTATCCGTTTTGCACCTCCATTAGTCATTAGCGAAGGACAATTAATGGATGCCATTGAAATTATAAAAGAATCTGTTTTATCTTTCTCATAATTCCTTAAAACTGTGCAATCAGCCTGAGATTAAGTTGCCGTGGCGTAAGGTAGTTGGGAACGGCATATTGCCTGTTTGTAACGTCTTTTATCCAGATATAAGAAATAGTATTGTCTACCTGAAGCAGGTTAAAAACTTCAAGACTGATCCAGATAGTTTTGAAGTACCTGAATGGATTTTCCGGTTTAAGTTTGGAATCTTCACTTTTTAATTGTTTGGAAAAACCAATATCCACCCGCCTGTATGGAGGCATGCGCAATGTATCTTTATATTTTTGAAAAGTAGGCGGACCAAAGGGTAAGCTGCTTCCAAAAAGCAAACTCAGGTGCATTTTGTAGGTAGGATTCTTAGGTAAATAATCCTGAAAAAATAAAGCAAAATTTACTCTCTGATCTGTTGGACGGGGAATATAACCAGGTTCATGATAAATACTGTCAACTTTAACCTGATCTGCTGTATATCCATGAATAATCTGCTCTCCGTTTTTATTAAAATAAGTATAATAATAATCTCCTTCAATATCTTCCATGGTATTCATTACTGAAAGGCTGGCCCATGATTCAATACCTTTTACAAATTCACCGTTTACTTTCATATCAATGCCTGCCGCATATCCATGAGCTGTGTTTTTGGCGTAATACCTGATCCTGACATTGTCAACGTCATAAGGGACAAGATTATCCAATATCTTGTAATATGCTTCCGTAACATACCGGAACGGTCGTCCCCATGCCTGAAAATCGACCTGGCTCGAAAGCAAAAAATGAATGGATGTCTGCGCTTTCAGGTCTTTATTTATATTCCCGCTAAAATCGCGAAGCTCCCTGTAAAATGGAGGTTGGCTGTAATAACCGGTAGAAAACCTGAAAATGAAATTTCGTTTCCAATTGGGTTTATAAGATAATGTTGCCCGTGGACATAAAATTAATTGATTGTTTAAATCCCAGTAATTTGCTCTAATTCCCGCAGTAAGGGAGAAAGCAGTACTGTCTTTATCAAAAATCCATTTCTGTTGGTAATAGCCGGAATACCTGTTGGAAGAAAGTGTATTTTGGGCTTTTACCACTTCCTGCATTTCAAGGGGATAATGCGGTTGTACAGATGGATCAATATATCCAACCGAATCAGAAGCATAAGGAAGCGAGTAATCTGCCGAATCAATCATTTTCCACTCACTCAAACGATCATCAATATATTCTCTCTGATAACGCAAACCCCAATATTGTACATGGTTTTCGGCAATATATGTTCCTTTATGTTCAGCATTCAGTACGGTAGCATTCAGATAATTCCGCGCATGATTCAGGAATGTGCCAACCCCCATATTAAACGCAGGATGCCCGAATTGGTCTTCTCCCATATTTGTCTCTAGTTGATCAAGCCAGTATTGCCCTTGTGTATCAAACGTTTCACTTTCATTTGTGCGGTATGCAGAAGTAATGAATTTTAAATTGACATTCTTTTTAGGTTTGTAGTTTCCGGAAAATGCACCAAAATAGGTATTAAACCTGTCAACTTCCTGTCCGTCAAAATAAATGGTGAGGCGCATAGCATCGTTTAGTGTGCCAAAATCTGTCTGCCTTGTTTGCGGGATCACTTTATAAACATTCCTCGCATAGTTACCCAGAAAATCAATATTGAATTTTTCATTGATTACGTAATTAAGGTTGGCTTGAACATCCGTAAAGGATGGCTTATAATCCCCTTTGGTTTCAAGGCTTTTAAGTAGATATTGATTGGATTTCTGACGAACACCGATGAGATAGGAAAACAACGTATTTTTTGATACGCCTTCCAAATGTCCCGAATACCCGAGCAAGCTACCGGAAACAGAGCCTGCAAACTCCTTTGGCTTTTTATACCGGATATCCAGAACAGATGACATTTTATCGCCGTATTTCGCATCAAATCCGCCCGCTGAAAACTGTATGTCCGAAACCAAATCAGAGTTTACGAAACTAAGCCCTTCCTGTTGCCCTGAGCGTACAAGAAACGGACGATATACTTCAATATCGTTTACATAAACCAGGTTTTCATCAAAATTCCCACCCCTGACAGAATATTGCGAACTCAGTTCATTATTAGAAGATACGCCAGGCAAGGTTTTTAGTATAGATTCTACTCCTCCTGTTACTGTAGGAATTACGTTAGCAGTGCGGGGATCAATTCTTACAAGGTTGTTTATGATATTTTTATTTTCCGTAACATTTAAGTCAGGCAAAATTGTGGTAGAAGGATACAATATAAAGTTTATCTCTTTCTTTTGTCCTTCTTGCAGATTAAGGAAAAGAGTGTCGGTTGAGTATCCGATAAATGTTACAAAAACCTGAATACCTTTATTTGCAAGTACAGTTAATTCATAATAACCCTGCTTATTGGTTAAGGCTCGCTGTGTTTGTCCCATAATGGTAACAGTGACCAATTCGATAGGTTTTTTATTATGATCGGTAACTTTGCCAAAAATTATAGCATTACTCTGAGCTTGTAACTCAAAAACCAATACAATTAATAGCAATAGCAGGAAGATCTTTTTAATTCTCATTTATTTTTTCTTTTAAATTTTCCCTCTTTCCATGCTTTGATAAACTGCGCCCAGGCAAAGGGGTTAAGAAGATTATTTGGCATATACTGGCCATTATAATAATTCTTATACACCTGCTGATCCACAAAATTCTCATAATTCATGGAACCATCCATTGAGTAATTCATATACCTTTCTTTCATTTCAGCAAGGTTTAAATTTTTTTGGGCCCTTTGCATATCATCGTTGGGGATTTCTGCCTTAACAAATGCTTTTTTGAATTGTTCTAATGTTGGCCAGGGAACAATAATTGTTTCGGACAGGTAAATGGTGTCTGTTGTCATAACCTGTATCCATGAGTATCTTGATAATGCGAGGCTGTCGGGAATGTGGAATGTTACAGCTTTATAACCGAGTGCGGAAAAATCAATAATATCGCCCTCTTCGGATACAAAGGAAAAAAACCCATTATAATCAGAAATAGTACCTCTTTTAGTCCCTTTAATAACTATATTAACATAAGGAACCGGATCTAAACTATCGCAGGTAACCACAATGCCTGAAAACTGGACCAGTTTCTTATTTTTTACCCGGGGATCCTGAGCTTTAAGGCATACCATAATAAGGCAGAGAGCAAAAAGAGTATATATTTTTAATATAATTTGCATGCAAAGGGTAAAAGTAAGCCTTTTCACGTGAATATGTATTGAAAGAAATTGGGTTTGAGGTTTTAAGTCATGGCAGTTGGTTTGGTTTTTAGTTAATGGGATATGGTCTTTTCCCAATAACCATAAACCATTCAGCTAAACCAACAGCTAATACCATAGACCATGATATATTTTTTGCAAATCTTTTTTCCATTAGTATATATCCAAAACAAACGTAAGATTCATATAATTATTTTTTAAATATCCCGAATGAGGTTAACAGGTTTTGAAATAAAAAAAAGCTGTTACCAAAAAAAGTAACAGCAAAAAATTGCAAATTGAGGTCTCAATTATTTTTTTAGAAATCCTTTTTCTTTTGCCTCCCTGATAACTGCAGAAATACCATTTTTATTGATAGTTCTAATAGTAGATGTGGAAACTTTAAGTGTAACCCACCGATTTTCTTCGGGAATAAAGAATTTTTTTTTCTGGATGTTGGGGTAAAATTTTCTTTTTGATTTTTTATTCGCGTGAGAAATCTTGTTCCCAACCATCATTTTCTTTCCGCTAATATCACAAATTCTTGCCATTGCTGATCAATTTTAAATTATTCTTTCCTATTGGTTAAAATGGGAGTGCAAAGAAAGTGAAAATTATTTTATTATCCAAATGTTTATAATAATTTATCGGGCATGAAAGTCAATTTTTCTTATTTAATGCAAATCATCTTCCGGGATATTGCATAACCGTCGATTTTTAGTGTATAATAGTATATCCCACTATTTAATGATGATGCATTTAATTCGGCCTGATGAGTTCCTTTGCTACAGTCAAGGTTTAATTCTTTTACTTTCTGCCCTTTTGTATCCGTTATAATAAGGCTTGCCTGTGTAGTTGACTTTTCAGGCATCGTATATTCAATGGTAGTATGAGAACTAAATGGATTCGGATAATTTGAAAGTGTGAATGCAGGAGAATTTTTGATATCATTAATTCCTGTCCAATAATCATTTAAACGATAAACGCCGCTGTCGGTACAGCAATAAATGGTGGTAGTACTTAATATCGGGTTGTATTTTATTTTATTGACATTTTTATTTGGCAGTCCTGAATCATAAGGTGTCCACGGTGGCATTGTTTGTGTGGTAAACATAGCTATTCCATTGTATGGATCATTATGCCACCCTGCAAACACATTTCCTGTAACATCAAAACCGACTGTATTTATATTGTCTGACCATGATTCAATTGTCCATGTAATACCACCATCGTTTGAACTATACAATCCGGATGAGTTAGAAACGCCGGTATATACGCCATAAAGTTTTCCGTTGAAGTCATAAGCCAGATCATGTATTGGAATATTCGAAGTTGACTGATTCCATGTAATACCACCATCGTTTGAATAATATGTAGCAAAAATATTGTTTTCCTGAGCCACTGTAATATGATCATTATAAAAATCCATAGCTGCAGCGCCTTTGTTCACAAAATAGGGGACGGCGTCCCATTGAATTCCGTCGGTTGAAGACAGCATCCCATTGTACCTGCTGCCAACGTAATATAAATTATTGTTAGGATTGAATTTTATAAATGTAGGGATATAATACCACTCAACAACATTAAACTGATGGTTTGTTAAATTAAATTTATATATCCCGTCAGAATAACTTCCGTTTCCCATGACTAATAAGATATTTACAGAGTCGAACCCGATAGCTTCCCAAACTGGTAACCCGGAACAACTATAGAAATTCCAATTGCCATTACTGCTGTCAACGTAAATGCCGTTTGATGCACAGATTATAGTATGACCACCACAAACATTAAAACAAATATTATTTGCATCAACATTTGCCGGTCCGTAACCTTGCCAGTTATATGCAAAACATGTTGTGGAAACAAAAAGGACACTGATTAATAAGAGTCCTTTAATTTTTTTGATCTCAGTGTTAATTAATGTTTTCATAAATTTGAATTTTTAATTGATAAATAAATTTGATTTTAATACCATGATGTATTATTTTTAAAAAAGGTTGCGTCTATCAAAAAATATTTTTCCCCCGACGCAACCATATCAATAAATTTTTCATCATAATTTTAGCAGGTGGCAAATTTTGATTTGGAAGAAATAATAAAAGGCTGTATTTTCCGGAAAAGAGAGTACCAGTCGAAATTATATAAGCTTTTTTCGAAGAAGTTGTTTGCTGTTTGCTATAGTTATTCTAAAGATTACGCCGAAGCTGAAGATGCTTTACATGAAGGATTTATGAAAATATTTTCAAATATATCTCAATACAGTTTCAAAGGTTCGTTTGAAGGATGGATGAGGAAAATTATTGTTAATACGGCTTTAGAAAAATATAGAATGCAAAAACACTTGTATGTTGTTGATGATTTTGAATATGCTGAAGATATCGGCTATGACGAAATTATCAGCAATATCACGGCCAATGACTTGTTGGATATTATTAAGGAGTTACCACCCAAGTACAAAATGGTATTTAATCTGTACGCAATAGAAGGGCATTCTCATAAAGAGATAAGCGGGATGCTTAAAATTACAGAAGGCACATCAAAATCAAACCTGGCAAGAGCAAGATATATTCTTAAAGATAAAGTTGAAAAACATTTTTCCATTAAAAGAACTGAAAAAGAAAATTAGTGTTATATTAAGAATCATATAATGCATAGATTGCTTCGGTCGTTCCTTCCTCGCAATGACGTCATTGCGAAACCGACGAAGGAGGTGAAGCAACTTAGCGAAGCGACTCATGAACACCTTTAAAATAAAATAATTTGTGAATAATCTCAAAACGACATATTAGGATTAACTTGACATTAGATTATTATAACATGCAAAAAGAAACAAAAAATATTGACAGATTGTTTCATGATGCTTCAAAGGATTTTGAGAAAGAACCTCCTTTATATGCATGGGACAAACTGAATGATGCCCTTGATAAAAAAGAAGAGAAGAAAAGAAGGCTGGTTTATATGTACAAAATAGCTGCTTCAGTAGCTATTATCTTATCACTTTTAGGTGGTTATTACATTTCCAAACATCAAAGAAGCGGCGAGAACAATATTGCCTATCATAAAACAACCCAATTAAAAAATAAAGAAAATAATTTTAAAACTCCTAAATCTACCGAACATCAAAATATCGGGGGTAAAACTTCAATTAAATTTATTAACAACAGCATAAAAAGCAATAAAGCAATAAATAAAACATCAATAAAAAATAACTCAAAAGAAAATATTAATTATAAGAATCAGATTGAGCAGGATACAAATACCATTTCGAATAATTCAAACTACATGGCTTCAAATCGAAATAATGATACCATTAAGAAAGACAATAATATTACAACGGAAAAAGAAACAGCATTGGATCCGAATATTAACAAAAATCAAATTGATTCAAATATTTTAGCGAATAAGCCTCCGGAAATTAAAATAGAACAAAGTAAAATTAGTCCAAAAGTTCTTAAAGACAAAAATAATAATACAAACAGCTGGTCTCTTGAAGGAGAAATTTCTCCGGGATATTCTTATGGAAATATTAATAACAGTGCAAATAGTAAATATAAAAATAATCCAATTACAGTATATTCCGGAGGATTAAATGTTAGCTATTTTAATATTTACGGAAGGTTTGGCATTGAAACAGGTGTTTTATACTCAGGCATAGGACAGGAAGAAACTTATGCTATGATTTATGTGAATAAAAATTTTATACTGGGGGGGTATTGGAATACAATACCTGATCCTAAAGATATTGTATTATTTAATCCAAATCCATTGTTCCATATAGAAACTTCAGCAGGAAATATACAGTTTAATTCAAACGATTTTTCACTGGGGGACATTGCAAGTAATCAAAACAGTACAGAAAACTCTTCTTTTTACATTTATCCTGCAAACTATACTATTATTCAAAAATTCAGATTTATTGAAATACCATTGATAGCAAAATATAAAATTATTAACAGGAAAATCGGTGTTAACATTATAGGAGGATTTAGCGCAGCGTATCTGGTGATGAATAATTCATTTATTCTGAAAGATGATAAAAATTATGAAATAGGCAAAACTGAAAATATTAATACATTCATGTATAATAGCATATTGGGTATTGGTTTAAAATATGCTATCTATAATAATATATCCATGAATATTGAGCCGAATTTTAAATATGCCCTCAAACCTATTAATAAAAACCATACTTCAAAATATGTCCCATATTCAATTTCCATGTCTATGGGAATATGTTATGATTTTAAATAGTGTTTGTCTGTAATGTCAATACAAAACGTCATTGCGAGGAGGTACGACGAAGCAATCTATATACACACATATTAATTAGATTGCTTCACTGCGTTCGCAATGACGACTTTACAGACAAATACTAAATAAGGATTCATTTCCCTGAAGAAAACTTACTAAATTCCCCATCGCTCTTTGTATATTTTGAAGGGCATTTCAGCAGCATTTCACCGGCTATAAAAACACATCCTTCCATCTTTCCTGTTACAACAAGCTGTTGAAGTTTCACGAAATCATTGGGTTTGCTTCCATAATAAAGCACCCGGCATTCTACTCCTTTATCATCAATAAGGTAAAACGATAATGACTGATTCTGAAGAGTAGAATCATATTTGATTTCACGTTTCTTATTTAATTGCCCTATGATCTGAAATGTTTCGCCCGGATTCTTTTTTGCTTTGTCAAAATCAGCATAAGTGCCCGAATCGTGAATAGTGCCTATT
>JBBAAT010000074.1:0-10404 GCA_041658145.1 Bacteroidales bacterium
TATATGGTGGGAATGATACGATTATTAATTGTGAGATAAAATATAATGGAATAGGATTATATGATAAAAGTGCATTTACTACAAATTTTATCACAAGGAATGTTATTGAAAATAATAATATTGGAATAAAATTAGAGTTTAGCGACAACATTTTTTGCAATAAAATTTGCAACAACACTACGTATGATTTATATTACAACACGACTGGCAATGCAAACATCTCAAATAATTACTGGTGCACTACAGATTCGGCAATCATTGCTTCGCATATTTACGATGGATATGATAATATTAGTCTTGGTCTCGTTAATTTTATGCCAATTGATACAATTGGATGTTATTTAGCAACAGGAATAACTGAAGCTGTAAGTTCAACAGAAAATAATATTCAAATTTTCCCCAATCCGGCAAGCAATTACCTTACAATAGAAATTCCCTGCCTTGCCGGCAGGCAGGCACAAAAATCCGAAATCAAAATTCTGAATATCGAAGGTCAAGTTTTGAAAAGCATGAATACGGAAGAAGTTCATGCAACCTTAGATATTTCGGGCTTTGCAAGGGGAATGTATTTTATAAAAGTGAAAACAGAAAAAGGGGTTGCAGTTAAGAAATTTGTGAAGGAATAAATAAATTTTCCTTACAACCCGCAAACGCTGTCAGGACTCAACCGCACAGGCTAACACAGACCCGACAGGTTATGCCAAAACAATGTGAAGGATTTTTATATCTGGGGAAAATGATGTATTTTTGTAATAAAATTAGTACTATGAATAGAACTGAATTACAAAATAATATAATAAAACAGGTGCTAAACACTAATGATAACCAACTGCTTGATTATTTAAATGGTATTTTAAGTAAGGGCGCAGAGTCAACATTATACAAACTTTCGGATTTTGAAAAAACAATAATTAATGAAAGCCTGTCGGAGTATATGGTTGGTAAAGTAATTTCAAATGAAGACGTATTTTCAAGAAACGAAAAATGGTTAGAAGAATAGTTTGGACTAGCAGAGCTGATGAAATATTTACTCATGTACTTAAATTTTACGTTGAGAGAAATGGCTCAAAAACACATAGTAGAAAGCTAAACAAAGAAGTTAAAGAAATCATCAACTTGCTTACAAGACATCCTTTCCTCGGAGCTAAAACTGATTTTGAAAACATACGAGTTTTAATTCAGGGTGATTACAAAATATTTTATCAGGTTAAATCTAAGGAACTTGTTATTCACTTAGTTTGGGATTGCAGACAGAACCCTGAAGATTTGAAAAGAATAATGAAATAAAGAAACTAACAACTCATAACTTATTCACAAAGGAATTGGCAGTGGAGGAGTTTGTGAAAGAATAATTCAGTCAGCAGTATAACCATTAAACAATTGAACATTCGAACATTAAACTTTGAACATTGAACATTGAACAATCGAACAAAAGAACAATTTATATTATTATCTTTAATTTTATTCGCATTTCAGGCGTTTTCCCAAGACTGGACAGTCTTTAATAAAAATAATTCGGCTTTACCTGATAACCTGATCAAGACTGTAAATATTGATTACCATGGAAACGCCTGGTTTGTAACGGGTGATTGTTTTACCGGCGGTAACCTTATTAAATATGATGGTAAAAATTT
The DNA here is from genome assembly GCA_041658145.1 of Bacteroidales bacterium. GTDB lineage: Bacteria > Bacteroidota > Bacteroidia > Bacteroidales > CG2-30-32-10 > JBBAAT01. The sequence goes on from JBBAAT010000074.1 coordinate 1,635, forward strand.
TTATAAATTTGATTCGTTGAATTCAGGTATTACCGATAGGTTTATAACAGATGTTGAATTTGATTCTTATGCTCAGTTATGGGTAGGTACACGTTTTCATGGTTTTTATGTTTATGGCGGACTTAAATGGTTGAACTTTTCACCTTTTAATTGTCCTTTACCCGATAAACATGTAAGCTGTATTGCATTTGATAAAATGAACGTAGCGTGGATTGCGACAGATAAAGGACTTGCACGATTTGATGCGGATAATGACCAATGGAAAATTTTTACAAAAGAAAATTCCGGATTACCTGACAACATGGTAAGTTGTGTAACCATTGATACATCAGGAGTTGTATGGGTTGCCACGGACAAAGGTCTTTCAAGGTATGATGGTAAGACATGGACAGTATATAATAAATCAAATTCACAACTTGCAGATGACCTGGTAAACCATCTGGCGGTTGACAAAGCTAACAATGTATGGGCATCCTTTTGGGGTGGAGTAGCAAAAATTTCAAACGGAGTCTGGACACTATACACACCTCAGAATTCAAAACTGCCGCCTTATTGCGAATACACAGTTACAATAGACAAAAATAATGTAAAATGGATCACTTCCAACATGGGATTGGTTTCCTTTGATAATAATGAATGGAAGTTATACTCTCCTTCTGATTCTGCTTTGCCCGATTTTTTCGTGAATAAAGTGGCTGTTGACAGCAGCAATGTTAAATGGATCGCAACCCAGAGCGGGTTAGTGAAGATGAAATAAAATAAATATTTTATATATTACTACCTGATTTACTTAAAAAGCGTCAGCAAGATTGCACTTTTTGACAAGCTTTGGTTTGAGTGATGGCACGTGTGGCTTGACAATGTGTGCAATGTGGGCAAATTATCACTCATGCAATTCGTACCTGTTGATTTTGTAACACAACTTTAAAACTCAGTTTTGCTTTCAATGCGTTGAATACTCTCAAAACTGTGTCCATTGTTACATTTGTCGTGTTGTTCTCAAGTTTGGAAATTTGAGCCTTTTGAACACCAATTAGTCTTCCAAGTTGCTCTTGAGTCAGATTACGTTCAAGTCTTACTTGTTTAATCATGTCTCCTAAAACTTCAAGCTGAAGTTCTTGTTCGTAAAGGTCTCGTTTAGCTGTACCTCGTTTACCGATGAACTCATCTTTGATTTCAGCCAAACTGTAAAGTCTCATTTTTCTGTTAGTTTCCATTGTTGTTATTTTTTAAATTCGAAATATTTTATTCTTAACGCTTCTGCTTTGGTTAATTCTTTGTATGGAGTTTTACCGGTTTTTTTAACTACTCCATGAGTTGAAATGACCAAAGTGTCCTGTCTGTCAGTCTTGTCCCAAAATGCAAAAAGGCGATAATGAGTTTTTTTAAATAATGTTCTAAATTCCCAAATTTCATCTGTCAATTTTTTGAAAAGCTGTCTATCGTTGTGAAACTTAGCCCTGTCAATATTGAAAATAATTTTATTTCTTGCCTTAACGTCAATTCCAGCGAGGAACGTACGAGCTTCGTCCATAAATAAAACTTTAAACTCAGATGTCATATATTTTTAAAGTTTAGTTTCCATACAAAGATACTATAAATATTTTGGTTTCCATGCAAAGATACCATAAATATTTCATTAAAAGGAAACTTTGTCGAAATATATTTTTGATAGGAGGTCGGCTGCTATTACCGCTAACCTTTACATTCCCCATTTTATACCAATTGTATTTATAAAGCAGCCCAAAGCTATTTTATAACAACCATCTTCCGTATTTGTTTGTATTTGCCGGATTCCACACTATAAAAGTAAATCCCCTGCGATAGCGATGACGAAGAAAATTCAATTTCATGCTTTCCTGCATTCATTGTTTTGTCAGCTATTACGGATATAAGTTTTCCGTAAACATTATAAACAGCTATTTTTACAGGCGCTCCCGTAGGTAACTCAAAAACTATTTGCGTGTTATCCGAAAAAGGGTTCGGATTATTCTGGTACAGAATGAGCGAAGGATTATCTGAATCGTATTCATTTATTCCCACTGTAGTTCCTTCCTTAAGTACAATATTATTGTTTGGATCAAAAATTATCGCCGTCGGCTGCTTGTTGAAAAGAAACTGGAACCATTGATTATTCTGGTCATTTATTACTTTCACAATAGTATCGCTTCCGTTTAAAAATAATATTTTAAGTTCTATCGGCATCTTGAAAAAGCCGGCATTGGTTTGTACCTGGTTGGCAGTAAAATCAACTGCCCATGTTCCGTTATAATTGTTAACGATATTGTAAACATTAGCATATACGGGATGATTGGGATAGTGCAGCCATTCATTAAAAAACCAGTCAAGGTTTTGCCCGCAAACTGTGTTGACTTTTGTAATAAAGTCAGGTATTACAGCAGATTTATATTTAAAATCAACAGTGTCGGAAGCATATTGCTTCAGGGATTCAAAGAACAATGAATCACCAACTGTGTATCTGAACATGTGAAGAACACAGGCTCCTTTGCAATAGGTTACAGCATAATCAAATAGTTCGAAAAGAGGCGGAGTCGTAACTGCCCAGTTGGGATTTGCTATTTCCCAGCCCGGATTATCAGTAAGATAAGTATCTGCGTCATAATCAATACGGTTTTTGTATTGGGTATAACCATATTTATGTTCTGACCACAAAGCTTCAATATAAGTAGCGAATCCTTCGTTCAGCCAAATATCTGACCATGTACCACAGGTTATCATATCACCGAACCATTGGTGTGCAAATTCGTGTGCAGTCAGATATTCTCCCCAACACCCGGAGCAAAGGCTGGTAAGTGTCTGGTTTTCCATACCTCCCCACGGAAACAGCGTGTCAATAGTTGCGAAGCCATTCTTTTCAAAAGGGTGTTCGCAAAATATGGTAGAATAAAAATTTGTCATATCAACGATTATATTTTCAATAGGTGTCGGGTTTTCGCCGGTATTATAATAAAACCTGATAGGCACTTTTACGGAAGGATCGGAAATCATAGGCCAGTAAACAATATCGAGATTGTAATTCACTTTCGAAGTGATAACAGTCAGGTAAGTTGCAACAGGGTCTCTGCTTACCCAGTTGTACCAAATAGTATCTGCAATATGAATCGAATCCTGCAACCTGCCGTTGGAACCAAGAAGAACATTGTCAGGAACTTTTGCCGTAAGGTCGAGCAATGCTTTATCTGATGGCCTATCCCAACATGGAAACCATTTTCTTGCGCCTTCAGGTTCGCAGTCGGTAAAAACAATGCCATTGCCTGTATAAAATGCATTATCAGAAACATTGAGGTGATGGTAATATATTTTCACATCAGTGATTTCGCCGGAATTATATGTCTGGTCGAGATTTATAGTAAGGATGTCGTTGTTGTGCGTATATGAAATCCCCGACATGCCCACAGAATCAATATCCATAGACATATTGACGGCATTGAGTTGAATCGAATTCAATGCAGTATTGATTTTAAAACGCACAATTTCCTGACCATAGAAAGAGTGTGGATATGGATAACTGTAACAATTATAAAGATCAAGATCAAGCGTATATTTTAATACATCAAAAGAATGTTTGGGTGAGTTTGTTGATTTATCCGGAAGAAAATCTTTGTGGTGAATTTTATTCTGGTAACATTGCCATGAACCCTTTGATTCAACAGGTATTTGCGGGAAAACTATACATGAGAAAAAGATGAAAACAAGTAATACCGGAATGCTTTTCTGAATGAACTGAAGTTTAACGTTAGATATTTTCATTTATTGTTTTTTTTAATATACAAAGTTACTCAGAAATATGTATTATTGGTTATACCAATAAATAATTTTATGATTCCTTTAAAAAAAAAATTATATTTGCTGAAATTACTGATGTTACCTGAAATAAAAATGAAAAAAAGAAATATTAATTATTTCCGTCTTATTATTCAATGGGCTGTTTTGCTTCTTTTAGCCTATATGGTCATCCGTCCATATTTCGACAAGCAGTACACTGCGTATTTTGAAACATATTGCCCTTTTGGCGGGATTCAGGCTTTGTCGGGTTATTTTGTAACAAATACACTGGCATGTTCCATGACATCAGTGCAGATAGCGATTGGGCTGGCGCTGATTGTTTGCATCGTAATATTCAGTAAACTTTTTTGTGGCTATATATGCCCGATAGGTACATTTACAGAATGGTTGGGAAAACAGGGAGAGAAATTAAAACTCAGTTATACCGTAAAAGGCTTTGCTGACAGGGTTTTAAGAATATTAAAATATGCTCTGCTTTTTCTTACTTTTTATTTTACTATTCAAACGAGTGAGCTCTTTTGTAAAAAATTCGATCCATATTATGCTGTCTTTACAGGGTTCAGCAGTGATGTTGTGGTATTATATGCAGTAATTGCATTGGCTGTTGTTGTGTTGGGTTCATTTTTCATCAGGATGGCGTGGTGCAAATATCTTTGTCCCCTTAGCGCTGCAACAAATATCTTTGCAAATTTTATACTCTTCATAGGATTGCTTGGAGTCTATATATTACTGGTGTTTGTTTTCAAAATACAGATTAGCTGGATATGGCTATTGGCAGCTATTTGCCTGCTTTCATTTCTGAAAGAAGCATATATGATGAGAGTGGAAATATTCCCCATTCTGAAAATAACACGCAATCCGGATACATGTACTTTATGCGGAAAGTGCGATAAGGTATGCCCGATGGCAATTAAAGTTTCTGAATCGGGAATAGTGAATCATATTGATTGCCACCTATGCTGCGATTGCATTGTAAGTTGTCCAGAAAAAAATGTGTTAAGAATAAACAGGAAGAATATCCGCTGGATGCCGCCATTAGCAGTGGTTTTGCTGACAGCCACAGCAATTTTGTTCTCTTCTTATATGGAAATTCCTACAATTAGCGAACGATGGGGAACACCGCAACAAATGGAAAATTCGAAAGTGTTCTCACAAAGTGGTCTTAAAAATATAAAATGCTTTGGCAGTTCTATGTCGTTTGCTCAACAGATGAAAGATGTGAAAGGCATTCTGGGAGTTGAAACATATGTGGGTTCACACACAGTTAAAGTTTTTTATGATCCTTCAATGATAAATTCAGAAGGAATAAAAAAAGCCATATATACTCCATCCGCAGTAATCCTGAATGAACCGGTTAACGCGGAAATTGGAATAATGGACATTAAGATCGAAAATTATTTTGATTCTTATGATGAATATTATCTCACTGAATTACTTTCTGCAAATCCCGATATTTATGGCTTTTTAACATTCTTTGGTGAACCGGTAAATGCAAAAGTTTATTTTAATCCTGTTAAATTAGATCCATCTAAAATCATTGCCATTATTGAATCTTCTGAGATAAAGGTTGAAGATGGAAAAACTGAAAGTATTCAAAAACTTAATTTCAAAGTTCAGTATGCTGAAGAAAAGTTTCCTCTGATCAACTTGCAGGAGTTTTATATGGATTTGATCCCTGCAATGGATGATACGTTCAATAAATTCAACAGATACAAATCCACGGATCTTTCTGTTTATGAAATTTTACTTTCTTCTTTTAATAAAGAGATCGCAGATCAATTGCCATCTTTGGAAAGCCACCTTTCTAATGATAATGGTATTGTGGGATTTAAAACGCGTTATACCAAAGACGGAGTTTATGCCCAGATAATTTTTGTTAAATCAATGACAAATACTTCCGATATTTTCAAACTGCTTACAGCGCCAAAGTTAAAAGTTTACTTTAATGACGGCTCCTCTGAAGAACGTGATAATCCTTTTATAACATTGGTAAAATGAAAATTTGCAAATAAGAGAGAGAGAATTATTCAATATTTTTCAGGAAATTTTCAAAAACAGGCAGGTCATCCTGGATTGTTTTCCAGATAACACATATATCAACACCCATGTAATCATGAATTAATTTATCGCGCATTCCGGACATTTCTTTCCAGGGGATTTCGCGATATGTTTGTTTGAAACTATCTGATATTCTTTTAGCCGCTTCGCCTATTATCTCAAAATTTCTTATTACGGCATCTTGTATCAATTCATTCTTTTCAAAATCTTCTTTTGAAAATTCTTTGGTGTATTCTCTTATTTTATTGATACTTTCGTTTATATGGTCAATATAAACAAGATCGTCTTTATGCATGATAAATTATTTGAAGATCATTTTGTATATATGCTTTCAACCTTTTATTTTTTAATGCGCCTTCGGTAACCAAATCTACTTTTATTCCCAATGCTTCACTAAGTTTATTTTCTAATCGGATCAACTGAATCATAGAAATGGATTCATTGAATTTTACAAATAAATCAATATCGCTGCCGGATTTATTTTCGTTTCTGGCATAAGAACCAAAAATCCCAATAATTGCAGGATTATATGATTTAAGGTAAGATAAAATAATATATTCTAAGTCTTTGTTCATCATTTGTAATTGTACAAATTTATATAAAATTTAATATATAATACACATACCGAATAAAAGACTTTGAATTTTATTGAGAAAAGTTAAAAATTCCATGTACATTTGTATATAGAATCACCTATTTAGTATTTGTATATAAAGTCAATGTTTTTATAAATATTGCAAATATCAAAATGCAAATATTAAATTTCAAAATTATACTATCGAATATCATCAATGGTTTCGTAAACAATAAAATTTACAATTTTCATTTTGCAATTTAAAATTTGAATTAAAAATAAAATACAAACTCTATTTAACTTTGAGCATGTTTAACAGAAAAATATTCCGGATTACTTTTGTAATGCAATCTTTTTTTTGCTTTACACAGGTTTTATTTGCTCAATCCACTCACCGGCATTCAGGCCTGCCTACCGGCAAGGCAGGCAGTATTGAATTTATTGAGAACAAAAACCAATGGGAAAAGAATATTCTATATAAGGCCGATTTAAACGGAGGTGCATTTTTTCTTGAAAAGAATTGCTTTACCTTTCTCTTTAAGGATATGGCGGCTATTAATAAATTGCTTGAATATAAACATGAACCTCCTGAAAAACGCGGAAAACTAACGCCTTCCGATTATAATATAAAATGCCATGCATACAGGATCAACTTTCTGAATGCAAGGCAAGATGTGATCGTTACTGCTGATGAACCGAATGAAAGCTATTACAATTATTATACAGATAATGACAAAAATAATTGGGCTTCGAAAGTAAAATCTTATGGCGCTGTCACATACAAAGGACTTTATGCGAAAACAGATTTGAATATTTATGAGAATAATTTCCATCTTAAATATGATATCACTCTGCATCCGGGCGCAAATGCCAATGATATTCAGTTTCAGTATGAAAGCGCCGATAAAGTAAGCATACACAATGGTAATCTCATGGTGAAAACTTCCGTAAATGAGGTAACGGAGCTTAGTCCGGAAGCCTTTCAAATTGATGGAGGGAGTAAGGTAAAGATTCCCTGTAGGTTCAAACTCACTGATAATATTCTTTCTTATGTTTTTCCTGAAGGATATGATAAAACGAAAGAAATAATCATCGATCCCATATTGATTTTTTCCACTTATTCAGGTTCTTTGGCTGATAACTGGGGATTTACCGCCACTTTCGATTCACGGGGAAGGGTGTACTCAGGTGGAATTGCTTTCGGAACAGGTTATCCTGTTACAACAGGAGCTTTTCAGATCAATTTTGCAGGAGGCGAAACAGGAGCTTATCTCAGTGGTTGCGATGTTGCCATCATCAAATATGATTCATCCGGAACATCACACTTATGGGCTACATATTTGGGTGGTTCAAGGAACGACCTCCCACACAGCATGATCGTTAACGATCTTGATGAACTTGTAGTTTATGGAACCACAGGTTCATCTAATTTTCCGGTCACTTCCGGTGCATACGATCAGACTTTTAACGGTGGTGATTCTATCGCTTATGATTTTAATTCGATAAAATTCAGCCATGGCATTGATATTTTTGTGTCAAAGCTCAGTGCCGATGGAACACAACTGCTTGCTTCAACTTATGTTGGAGGGACAAAAAATGACGGGATGAATGATCCGTCCATCCTTTCAAAAAATTATGCTGACGGCGCCCGTGGAGAAATCATGACAGATGAGAACAACAATGTTTATGTTGTTTCAACCACGAATTCTGTTGATTTTCCTGTTACATCAGGTGCGTTTCAACCCACATCCGGAGGAGGTGGGCAGGACGGCCTTGTATTTAAAATGGATGCAAACCTATCGAACCTTATCTGGAGTTCATACCTGGGTGGTAGCGGAAGTGATGCCGCTTATGGAATTGTGCTTGATGACAATGATAACGTTTATGTAACCGGTGGCACATCATCTGCTAATTTTCCTACCACTCCCGGTGTATTACATCCGAACTATATGGGTAACCCTTCCGACGGCTTTATTACAAAGATCAGCACGAATGGGAACAGCATTCTCAATTCTACATATTACGGTTCTAATGCTTATGATCAGTCCTACCTTATTGAACGGGATAAAAACGGGTATATATATGTTTTCGGGCAAACGGCAGCTACCGGCAATACTTTCATTTATAATGCTGCATGGGCAACTCCTGACGGCGGGCAATTTATAAGCAAGATGAATCCGGATCTTAACACATTGATATGGTCAACGGCTTTTGGAACAGGATTGGGAGGCCCGGATATTTCTCCAACAGCATTCCTCGTTGATTTATGTAATAAAGTCTATTTATCAGGATGGGGAGGCCCGAATATTAATGGTTTTGGAGGCACTGCCG
>JBBAAT010000075.1:0-10333 GCA_041658145.1 Bacteroidales bacterium
ACCGATAACAATAGTAATTATCCCACCTCTTTTACGGATTTTTCCTATAACAGCCATTTTTTCGTTTGATTAAAATTATGGGTGCAAATTTAGAATTAATAATTTGAAATATAAAATTATTTGTTAACCTACATTATTTTGGGATTTTTTTATGCGATTTCATTTTGTGAATTTAGGTATTATATTTATCTTCGCCGCGTCAGTTGATTTGGTTATTTATTAAACATATCAGCCATGTTATACTAAAAACGGGATAAATCTGTACATTTTGAATAGGTCTTTGGTTTATAGTCAGGGCTGCTGGTTTGGTCAAAAGTCATGGTTAATGGCCAGAAAAAAACCAAAGACCATGACCAATTACTAAACTGGCTGCTAAGACCAATAACCATTGACCATTTGTCAATACCGGCTGCTGTAGACCAATCCCGCATGTGCGGGATGATTCAAAAGAAATGTATTATTTTATACCATTCTGAGTATATATTTTAATGTTCGGTTCTTCTAAAGGTTAGGAAAATAGATTCTCAGTCTATGAATAAGGGTTCGAGTCCCTTACCGAATACAAAAAATGCTCCTGTCTTCTAATTAGTGTTTGTCCGTAATGTCGTCATTGCGAATCCGTCGGCTGACGGATGAAGCAATCTAATTATTGTGTGTCAATAGATTGCTTCGTCGTTCGCCGCGGCGAACTCCTCGCAATGACGTTTTGTATTGACTTTATGGACAGATACTAAATAATTTAATCAGACAACAGTAATACGGAATTTTTAAATTAATTATTATGGAAAAGAAAAATTTTATAACATGCGATGGCAATTATGCCGCGGCACACATTGCATACATGTTCAGCGAAGTGGCAGCTATTTACCCCATTACACCATCATCCACGATGGCGGAATATATTGACGAATGGGCTGCTCACGATAAAAAAAATATTTTTGGTGATACCGTAAAAGTAGCAGAAATGCAATCAGAAGCAGGCGCTGCAGGCGCTGTTCACGGCTCTCTTCAGGCCGGCGCGCTTACTACAACATATACAGCTTCACAGGGTTTGCTGCTGATGATACCAAATATGTATAAAATATCCGGTGAATTATTACCCGGTGTCTTTCATGTTTCTGCAAGAAGTGTGGCTGCTCAGGCTCTCTCTATTTTCGGCGATCACAGCGATGTGATGAGCACACGCTCATGCGGATTTGCCCTGCTGGCAACAGGAAGCGTGCAAGAGATCATGGATATTGCAGGAGTAGCGCATCTTACAGCTATCAAATCAAGAGTGCCTTTTTTGCATTTCTTTGATGGTTTTCGTACTTCAGCCGAAGTGCAGAAAATAGAAGCTATTTCTATGGAACAAATGACATCTCTCTTAGATTATAGAGCGCTGCAATCATTCAGAGACAGGGCTCTCAATCCCGAACACCCTATAACCCGCGGCACTGCCCAAAATCCTGATATCTATTTCCAATCACGTGAAGCTGCAAATAAATTTTACGATGGCGTTCCTGATATGGTGGAAGAATATATGAAGGAAATATCGAAATTTACAGGCAGAGAATATCATCCTTTTACTTATTATGGACCTAAAGATGCTGAAAATGTAATTGTAGCAATGGGTTCCATTACCGAAACAATAAAAGAAGTAATAGATTATTTAAGCGCAAAAGGCGAAAAACTGGGCCTTATTTCTGTTCACTTGTACAGGCCTTTTTCAGAAAAATATTTCTTCAATGTTTTACCAAAATCAGTAAAAAAGATTTGTGTACTTGACAGGACAAAAGAAATTGGCGCAAACGGAGAACCTTTATATCTTGATGTCCGTGATGTTTTCTATGAAACAGAAAACAAACCAATGATCATAGGCGGAAGATATGGTTTAAGTTCAAAAGACACAACACCGGCTATGATGCTGTCAGTTTATGAAAACCTGAAATCGGCTAACCCAAAGAATCATTTTACAATAGGTATTGTGGATGATGTTAACAATATATCACTCCCGCTTTTACCGGAAATCAGCGTTACACCAAAAGGAACTTATGAGGCAAAATTTTATGGATTAGGCGCCGATGGTACCGTAGGCGCTAACAAAAATTCCATTAAAATTATTGGAGATACTACCGATAAATATTGCCAGGCTTATTTTGCTTATGATTCCAAGAAATCAGGCGGTATTACCGTATCCCACTTACGTTTCGGCGACAACCTGATTCGTTCTCCGTACCTTGTGAACACTCCGGACTTTGTGGCTTGTCACGTTCCTGCATATCTTAATAAATATGATATGCTGAAAGGTTTGAAAAAAGGAGGTTCATTCCTGTTTAACAGTATTTGGGACGAAGAAGAAACCAAACGCAGGTTACCCGACCATATTAAAAAATACATGGCTGAGAATGAAATTAAATTTTATGTGATAAATGCCACTCTGATTGCAGAAGAAATAGGTCTTGGCACCCGCACAAACTCTATCATGCAGGCTGCGTTCTTCAAGGTTTCCAATGTTATTCCTTATGATCTGGCAGTAAAAGAAATGAAAAAAGCCATACAAAAAACTTATGGCAACAAAGGCGAAAATATTGTGAATATGAACTACGCATCTATTGACAAAGGCGGCGAGGTTAAAGAGATCAAAGTACCTGTTGAATGGAAAAACATAGAGTTAAAACCTATTAAAGACAACAGAAATATTCCGGACTTTATTAAAAACGTGGTTGAACCTATCAACTCAATGAAAGGCGATAGTCTTCCGGTAAGCACATTCAACGGGTGTGAAGATGGAACATTTCCTGCCGGTACAACAGAATATGAAAAACGAGGTATTGCTGTTAATGTTCCTGAATGGATTCCTGCAAACTGCATTCAATGTAACCAGTGTTCTTTTGTTTGCCCTCATGCTGTTATCAGACCATTCCTTTTCACGGAAGATGAACTGAAGAAAGCACCTGCAAACACAGCTACTTTGAAAGCTATCGGAAAAGAATTAGAAGGGTATCAGTTTAGAATTCAGGTAAGTGTTCTTGACTGTACGGGTTGCGGGAACTGTGTTGACGTTTGTCCGTCGAAAGTAAAAGCCCTTGAAATGAAACCGCTTGGCACGCAAACCGAAGAGATTGGAAGATGGGATTACATTGCCAATAATGTTACATATAAGGATAATATTCTTGATAAATTCAAAACGTTTAAGAACAGCCAGTTTGCACAACCCTTATTTGAGTTCTCCGGAGCATGCGCCGGTTGTGGTGAAACACCATACATTAAATTGATCACTCAATTGTTCGGTGAACGCATGATGGTAGCCAATGCAACAGGATGTTCATCTATTTACGGAGGTTCTGCTCCTGCTACTCCTTATCGCGCAAGTAATAGAAACGGAAAAGGAGTTGCATGGGCAAATTCATTATTTGAAGACAATGCCGAATATGGTTTTGGGATGGCTCTTGGCGTTAGCAAGATAAGAGAACGTATAAAAAGATTGATGGAAGAATCTTTATCAACCGAGATACCCGCTGAAATGAAAGAGGCATTCCGGTTGTGGATAGATTCAAAAAACAAAGCGGAAGAATCCATTATCGCTTCCGAAAAAATTGTGAAACTGATTGAAGGCAGCAACCTCCCTATAGCAAAGCAGATCATGGATTACAAACAATATCTCGTTAAGAAATCTATATGGTCGTTTGGTGGTGACGGTTGGGCTTACGATATTGGCTATGGCGGTATTGACCATGTTCTTGCATCCGGTGAAGATATAAATATGCTGGTACTTGACACTGAAGTATATTCCAACACAGGTGGACAGGCTTCGAAATCGACTCCCATCGGAGCTGTAGCAAAATTCGCCGCATCAGGAAAAAGAATCAGAAAAAAAGATCTTGGCATGATGGCAATTTCTTATGGATATGTTTATGTGGCACAGGTAGCAATGGGAGCTAACAACAGCCAGTATTTCAGGGCAATAAAAGAAGCCGAAGCATATCCTGGTCCTTCTATAATAATTGCTTATGCTCCCTGTATTAATCATGGTTTGAAATTAGGAATGGGAAAAACACAGGAGCAAACTGATCTTGCAGTAAAAAGCGGATACTGGCATTTGTATCGTTATAATCCGCTGTTAGAAAAAGAAGGGAAAACCCCTTTCATTCTTGATTCTAAGGAACCCAACTGGTCGGAATTTCAGAATTTTCTCAACAGTGAAGTGAGGTTTTCTTCTTTGAAAAAATCTTTCCCCGAAGAAGCAGAAGAATTATTCAAAGCTGCTGAAGAAGCTGCAAAATGGCGTTATAATTCGTATAAACGTCATGCTGCAATGGGGAATAGTTCTCGTGCCTGAAAAAGAAGACATTGACATGAGTCATTATCCGAAAGAATTTGTGGAATTTGGGTGTACGACAAATTTCCCTATAGAAGAAAAGAATAAACAATTGATAGAAATATAACAGAGCTTACTTATACTTTAGAAGGGGTAAACCTGACTGCCGTCAGGCAGGTATCCCGTTTCATGTATAAAAGCCAAACCCAATGAAAAAACTTATCATTCCTGAAGGATATTTTTCTTTGCTTGATGTAAAGCAGACAGAACAGGGTATTAAACTTATCAAAGATTTCTTTCAGTTAAACCTTTCTGCCGAATTGCGTTTGATGCGCGTTACCGCGCCTTTGTTTGTGCTGAAGGGAACTGGTATTAACGATGATCTGAACGGCGTAGAAAAACCTGTGTCCTTTTTTGTTAAGGACATGCCCGGAACAGAAGCCGAAATTGTGCAATCGCTTGCAAAATGGAAAAGACTGATGCTTGCCGACCTGAATGTTCAGCCAGGATACGGAATTTATACTGACATGAATGCAATACGCCCGGATGAAGAACTAGACAATCTTCATTCTCTGTATGTTGATCAGTGGGATTGGGAATTATCAATAAATGAAAACCAGCGTACACTCGGTTTTCTGAAATATATTGTCAGAAAAATTTACGAAGCGCTTAAAAGAACTGAATTTTTTATTTATGACAGTTTCCCGTGTCTTGCTCCGGTTCTTCCTGATGACATTACTTTTATTCACTCTGAAGATCTGGCAAAGGAATATCCTTCGCTGGAAGCAAAAGAACGTGAAGACAGGATTGTAGAAAAATACGGCGCTGTTTTTATCATTGGAATCGGTGGTGATTTATCAGATGGAAAACCCCACGACGGCAGAGCGCCCGATTATGACGACTGGTCAACTCCTTCAGAAAACGGCAATATAGGTCTTAACGGCGATATTATTGTCTGGAATCCTTTATTAAAATGTGCGTTCGAATTATCTTCAATGGGAATTCGGGTTGATGATAAAGCGCTTTTGCTGCAATTAAAAATCAGAAGGGCTGAAGGCAGAAAAAATCTTTATTTTCATAAACGCCTTCTGAACGGCGAACTTCCGTTATCAACCGGAGGAGGAATCGGACAGTCGAGGCTTTGCATGTTCTATTTAAAAAAGGCACATATCGGTGAAATTCAGTCAGGCATCTGGTCCGATGATATGAAAAAACAATGTTCGGAACACAATATCTTCCTTCTTTAACTCAAATTATTCAAAAGAATAATTTCTGCTTCGCAGCGATTAAGATGCTATAAGGATTTAAAGGGATTTGTAATTTTATGAATGAAAAAGCAAGGAGTAAAAGCCCTGTTTTTTTTATAAAGTTTTATTTAAGAGTTTCCCCGAATTAACAAGCTTTTCAAGATATTTAAAATAGCGGCATTTTTCAATTTGGATGATGGATGCATTGCTATGCAGGTCGGTACCTATAAAATCAACCATATTATTATCAATAAGTTTTTCGGTAATCTTTTTTACTTCAGGAGAGTAATAGGCTGACAAGGAAGGAAGATTGATCTGAAAGAGGATTTCCCTGTCTTTTAACGATACATAATGCTCAAAATTGTAATGCCAGTAAAAATACCTTTCGGGATGAGCCAGAACAGGATTGAAGCCATCAAGCTTCAAATCAAATATCGTTTGGAAAAGTGAGTCGGGCGGTATAAAAACAGACAGTTCGATTAACACATATTTTTTTCCGAAAGTGAGTAATTCACCGGAACGGAATTTTTTAGCAAATCCATCATCAAGCATATATTCTGCGGCTGCTTCAATACTCATCGGTATCTGTGCCTCAGCAACAGCTGTTTTTAGTTTTTCAAGCCCGCTGTGTATGATTGCAGGAGTGTTCTTAGCATACTCCAACATGACGTGCGGAGTAGTAACAATCTTTTTATATCCCAGGTTATAGAGTGAACGGATAAGATCAATGGATTCTTCAATCGTCTGTGCCCCATCATCAATTCCGGGAATCAGATGTGAATGCATATCTGTTGAAATGAGGGAAAGATCAACAGGCTGTTCTAATTTGTCAGATTTAAAAAGATTGTTGAAGATGCCCATTTCTTTATCCAATTACGAATGACTATTGACCAATGACCATTGACTATCTTTTAACATATTGATTTTCATAATATTTCTGATACTCTCCGGAAGTAACCTGGTTAAGCCATTCGTCATTTGCAAGATACCATTCAACAGTTTTTTCAAGTCCTTCTTCAAACTGCAGCGAGGGCTTCCATCCCAGCTCTTTCTGCAACTTGCCTGAATCAATGGCGTAACGGAGATCGTGCCCCGCCCTGTCAGTTACAAACGTGATAAGCTTTTCCGATTCTCCCTCAACTCTTCCAAGTTTTTTATCCATAATTCTACATAGCGTCCTCACTAAGTCAATGTTTTTCCATTCGTTGTTCCCGCCTATATTGTATGTTTCGCCGGTTTGTCCTTTATGAAAGATCAGATCAATGGCGCTTGTATGATCTTCCACCCATAACCAGTCGCGTATGTTTTCGCCTTTTCCGTAAACAGGTAAGGGCTTGCTGTTTTTAATATTATTGATGCAAAGAGGAATCAGCTTCTCAGGAAACTGATTTGCGCCGTAATTGTTTGAGCAGTTGCTTATAATAACAGGCAGTTTATAGGTGTGAAAGTATGCTCTTACGATATGATCAGAACTGGCTTTAGATGCGGAATATGGACTGCGTGGATCATAAGCTGTTGTTTCAGTAAAAAGACCTTCCCCGCCTAAAGAGCCATAAACCTCGTCTGTAGAAATATGATAAAATCTTTTGCCTTCGGTATTATTTTTCCATAAGGTTTTTGCAGCATTCAGCAAATTTATTGTTCCCACAATATTCGTCATGATAAAATCCATGGGACTTACTATTGATCTGTCCACATGCGATTCGGCTGCAAGATGAATAACTCCGTCGAACCTGTATTTCAGAAAGAAGTTGTTGATAAAATCGCCATCAACAATATCGCCTTTTACAAATTCATAATTGCTTTCATTTTCAATATCATTCAGGTTTGCAAGATTTCCCGCGTACGTGAGCTTATCGAGATTTATAATTTTGTAATCAGGATATTTTTTTACAAATCGTCTTACAACATGGGAGCCGATGAAGCCCGCACCGCCTGTGATTAAAACAGTTTTCATAAAGATATTCTTATTGTTTTTAGGTTTGCAAGTTACAGAAAAATCATTCACCCCGTAAAATAAATCCTGTTTTCTGCGGAACAATAATAAAAAAAATATTCAACGGGGTAAATTGAAAATCAAAATTCCACCTTCCGGGGAATATTATTTACCCAAAAATAAAAGATATGAAATAAAAAAATGTTAATTTTGTAGAAATGAAAACGAAAGCAGAACATATTGCCTATTGGACAGAACAGGCGCTGGACGATTGGGAAGCTGTGGATACTTTATTTCGGGGGAAAAAGTATTTACAGTCATTATTTTATACTCATTTAGTAATTGAAAAATTATGCAAGGCATTATGGATAAAGTATAATGAGACTAATATTCCACCTAAGACTCACAATTTGATTTACATTCTTTCGCAAACCACGATTGTGTTGCCGGAAGATAAAAGCGAATTAATGTTAAATTTAAACCGCTTTCAATTGGAAGGTCGTTATCCTGAATATATTACAAAAATGCTTAACATCTGCAATGAAAAGTTTACAAAAGAAAAAATTGAACAAGCCAATCATTTAAGACTATGGTTAATAGAGAAACAGCAATAAATACAGCAAAGTCATTTGTTGATGATTGTCAGAAAAATGGCTTATCGTTTTATAAAGTACTTTTATTTGGCTCTTTTGCAAGGAATAATATCCACGAATGGTCAGATATTGACCTGTTGTTAGTTTCCGACCAATTTACAGATAACATTTTTGAAAATTTAAAATTATTCTCAAAAATAAATATCAAATATCCGATTATAGAAACTCATCCATATCCGACGTATTATTATCTACAGGGCGATGATTTTTTGAATGAGATAAAAAAAGAAAGTATCGAAATAGCATAAGCATTTATAAACGGATCTGCCTGCCCGTCCCTGCCTACCGGACAGGCAGGCGTTCAGGCGGGCAAAAATCTCAATATATTTACAATGAGATGTTTATAACTTGCCTGACGGCAGTCAGGGCTGTATGATGGAATAATTGCAAGCATTATTGATATAGTAGAAATAACCGTAATATAGCAAGCCAATAGTTAGCGTTCGTTGGATTGGACATGTCCAAATTTCCTACTGCAAAACACTTTTGTTCATGGCTTGGTTTGGCCCCCAACAACAAAATATCAGGAGGGAAAGTGTTGAGTAGCCATACTCCAAAGCGAAAGAACAGGCTTGCCGAATCATTAAGAAATGCAGCTAATGTAATTGGAAATCTAAAAGATAATCCTTTAAGTGAATTCTTTCATCGTGTTGCATACAAGAAAGGAAGGATGGTTGCCATTACTGCTACTGCAAGAAAATTAGCAACTATAATATGGAACATGCTCACAAGGAAAGAACAATTTAAAACAATTGACAATGAAGAGTACAAAAAGAAAATAAGAGACCTGCGAATAAAAAAAATGCAACGACAGATTATCCAAATGGGAATATCGTCAGATGAGTTGAAACTTGCTGGATAATTGCTATTTTTGAGATTAGTTATCATTACTGTCCGACTAAATTTTAGAATAATTTAAACTGATAAATAGGCACAGGATTACTAACCCGCCATGCAAACATAGGCTTTTTCAAGAATTCAATCAAATCCACATAGCTCATTAAATGCAAACGTATTATTGTAGCTATGTTTGAAAAGGCAAATCTTATATTTGCTTTTTTCTTGATAATACTTAAAAGTAAGTGTGCAATTAACGTTACCCATATTTGGATTTTAATAGCATTCTCGCTATCTCCAATAAAATATCTCAACTGAAAATTATGCTTGAGCTTTTTAAAAAGCAATTCTATCTGCCAACGATTTTTATATATCAAAGCCACTTCTTCTGCTGATATTTTCAAATTGTTTGTAATAAAAACAAACAGTCTGTTTTCGTCATCCACGAAAGTAATACGTCTCAATGTAACGGTTTTGACATATTTCCCATCTTTATATTCCAGCTTTATCTTTTCTTCTCTTATTACGCCCGTTTGAACATCGTTTTCCTGTATTACTTTCACAACCTTATATACTGCGTTATCTTTCATTCGCGTTACAAAGTATAATTTACGACTGGTCCATTCTGCAAAAACTTTGTATTTGTTGTATGCCTTATCAAAAACAATAAAACTGTTCTTGGGCAAATCAATGAATTTTAAAAAAGTGCTGTCATGAACCTTTGCGGCTGTTATCCGAACAAACTTTGCTATTCCTTCTTTTGCATCAATGAGCATATGTGCCTTCACTCCACCTTTCTTTTTCCCATCACCCTTTGGGTTGCGTCCTACGCCTTTGAGTATATCACTAAATAATCTTATCGTGGTGGAATCAACAGCAAAAAGTTGCTTTATGCTTAGTCCTATTATTCGGCTGTCCGACAAAACCGATGAATATGTTTCTACTAAGCTATAATACAATCTTTCAAAAACTTCGCTACTCCGATCTTTATTTGCATCCGCGAATGTGCTTTTGGGGATTACTTTTTCTAAGCCAATATGATTTAACTTGCCTTCACATAATAGCATTCCTGCACAGATTTCTCTAATTGAATTGCATCGGCTTAATACGCCAAAAAGCATTGTAGTAAGATGCTTCATCAATGGTATTTTTTTATAATACCGATCGCATTGAGTGTCTTTTGCAATGTCGGCTATTTTACTCTTGGGTATCAATCGTAAAATTTGATTCATTATCGGCTGTCCGACTAATTTTTTTGTTTTATCTTTGCTCATAGCCCTAAATTTGAAACTTAGGCAAAGATGGCAAGTATATCGGTTTATTCAGGTATGCTTGCCTATTTTTACTCGGACATCAGTGA
>JBBAAT010000076.1:0-10268 GCA_041658145.1 Bacteroidales bacterium
TAATCTTCGGGGTCATGACCGCCTAAAAATGCCCATGTTCCTTTTCCATATTCGCCATGGATATATCTTGCTTCTCCGGCTGCTTTATTTTTGCCCATAATAAGTACATTTGGCTTAATCTGGTCTTTGTTAAATGCAGTGGTTTGCCCCATGAATCCCTTTATCACAGTTTCATGATCCTGGCACAACATAGTAGGTACCTGATCCCATTTTGCAGAAAATTCAAACAATGAAAAATAGTCGTTATTCTGGTTTACTTTGCGGGTTTGGGTTACATCAATGGATGAAATTTCATATTCATAAGGACTGGTGCTGAGTTTGAAATCAGTGAATGCAAAACAATTTTCATAATTTAGTTTCTTCTGTGCGTCAGGATCAGCGGGGTCTCCATCAAACATGCTTTCGCAAATATCCACACCATCGGCTGCAAGTGCCACATCAAAACTATCCGGTGCAGAACACATAGAGAACAAATAACCGCCGCCGGCAACAAAGTCTCTTATTTTTTTTGCTACCGCCAGTTTAAGTTCAGATACTTTATTAAAACCTAATTTACGGGCCATTTCTTCGTTCACAGCCATGTCTTCTTTATACCAGGCTGCATATTGATAAACAGCCCAGAATTTCCCGTATTGTCCTGTAAAGTCTTCATGATGCATGTGCAACCAATCGTAGAGGGGCAATTTTCCGTCCATCACCTCTTCATCATATACAATATCATAAGGAATTTCGGCATACATCAATGCAAGTGTTACAGCGTCATCCCAGGGGAGTTTGTTCTTGGGCGAGTAAACGGCTATTTTTGGAGCTTTCTGTAATTTTACTTCGTCCATGTTTACTTCCGGGTCGGATATTTCAGTAAGGATAGCGCTTGCCTGCGCATTGGCAATTATATCATAAGTAACACCCCTTATGATACATTCTTTTTCAATCTGGTCATTATATGAGATCATGAAACTTCCGCCTTTATAATTAAGCAGCCAACTTACCTCTACTTCTTTTTGAAGTGTATAATAAGCAATTCCATACGCTTTCAGGTGGTTCTTCTGGGTTTCATCCATCGGAATCAGTAAATAATTTGCTTTTAAGGCAAAAAATAAAAGTAAAAATCCAAGTGTGAAAAATGTTTTCATCTATATATAATTTTGTAATTATATGTAATTAAGCGATTTACGAAACACGTTTTTTTGTTACTCGCTCCCTCAACCGCAACACTTGCTTGCTCGTGAATATCCATGCCTAAAAAGTTCTTGCAGGAATTTTTCACACATTGTATTCATTTCGGTTAGCGCAAAAGTCCATTTGCATGGATATTTCATAAAAAATAACGCTGTTATCGGCTGCCCTTCTTTCATTCCGAAGTTATGTCGTTAAAATATTTCTGCGAAAATTTTCGGCAAGTCCTCGTCAATATTGCCATTGTAGTCAGCATGTGGGATATTTAAGTTCTCAAGAACCTTTTTGAAACGTTTGTATCCGTTTTCACTTCGTAACTCAACCCAATTAACTTTCAAACTGTCAAGTTGGTTTTTATTTTGTTGCGATAATTTGTCTGCAATAAAAATATGGCTTGCTCTTGCAATCACAGCGTCTGCACTTTCGGGGTTTCCGCTACCCATTAATTTTACTTCACATGAGTATTCTTTACCGTCTTTTACAAGATAAAAATCTATTTCCCTGTCAAAGCCCTTTGCTTTATCCTTTTTAAATTTTGCTCTGAGATTATCTTTGCCAACTGAATAAAGTTTGCAAAGCGTTTGCATTAAAGGATTTTCAACTCTTTTACCTGCTGTACTCCAAAGTCCGCCACGCAATTCCGCCCTTTTTACTGCAAGTGTATTGATAACGATTAAACTTTCACTTACATTCAAATCAACTGAAACTCCTTTGAATTTTATTGTAAGCGTTAATTCTAATTCGTGTTCTGTTTCAACTAAGTTTTTGATGCTTTGATAAAGTATATCGTAATGTTCGTTAGAAGCATCAATCACGATTTCTTTCGTAGAAGAGTTGAACATATTATGAATGGTCTTTTTGTTCAATCCTGAATTGATAGCAATTTCACTCGCTGGCAAATTGGGATTTAGAAATGCTACTTTATACCAATCAGTTGTAATGTTTTTGCTTTGCAATTTTGCATCAATTATTTTTTTGAAAAACTCAATTGCAAACTGCAAAAACTCAGCATTGATAAGGGTTACAACTTCTATTCTGTAATCAGCACCTTTTAAAAGTTTCTTAATAATATTTTTGGCTACTTCTTCTGTTAATGTCATTTTATACTTTGTTGAAAATCGTTTAGAGATAAAAATATAGTTGGGTGTTTATCATATTCAATACTTGATTTTTTTGATTGCATATAGCTAAAATATTTTTCGTCTTTTTCTGTGAGGAAAAAATATCTGTCTAAACTTTTTGCTGTCTTGCCAACTGTTCCGCTTCCACCAAATGGGTCAAAAACCAAATCGCCTTTGAATGAATAATATTGAATTACACGCTTGCAAAGTTCTACTGGAAAAACTGCCGAATGAATTTTGTCAAAGCAAGGGTCAATCTTCCAAACATTATTTGTTTCGTAGCCGTCTGGCACTTTGCTTTCTTTTACTGTATCCCAATCGTATTGCTTGATATTCCAATCTAAAAGTTTTTCTGTGCTTTTACGATATACCATTAAATATTCTGTAACGCTGTTTGGTTTGTAACCAAGTGGTTTTCTGTGTTGCATAAAACCACCGATACGATTTTTTACACTTGCTTCGGGTTTAAGCCAAACAATATCATCAATAAAATCCCAACCCATTTCCATCAAGAAAGGATGAATATCAAACGGAATTGGATAGCGTTTGCTTGAATGTGAACGGCTAATTCTCGGAATTATAATTGGAGATGTGTTGAGAATTAAAAATCTTCCTTCTTTTGTGATGCGAAAAACTTCTTTGAAAACTTCTGCAAGAAATTCTATGTAATGTTTGTAACTCGGATAAATAGAATAATCTCTTGCGTTGTAATATGGTGGAGATGTAAAAGTGAGATGAACGCTTTCATCTTGTAACAGTTTCATTGTATCAATAGTGTCGCCATTGACAATAACATTTTTTAAATAATCAAAACTCTCGGTGTGCAGCTGACTTGAAAGAGTTTTTTGCGTAGCAAAAAACTCTTTATATATCACAGTTCTTACCATTTCATTTTGATGATTTATTAATTTTTTTAAATGTTTGTCAACTTCGGGATCTCCTTTGAAAACTAAAAGTCCTCTGATTGCCTGACTAACTACTTTCGGGTCTTGGTCTTTGAGGATTTCAATAAGAATTTTTTGTCCTTTTTTACTTCTCATTCTTCCGATTGAAGAAACTGCCTCACGCCTTACATTCGTGTCTTTTTCCGTCAACGCTACTTGTTGCAAAATTTTTAAATGGTCGTCATTGTCAAGTTTGCCAAGTGTTTTAATTGCCCAAAGTCGTACAGACGAACTTTTGTGTTGTAATAAGTCGGGAAGGAAAGAGCCGTCAAAGTCGCTGGGAAGTTGTCCTAAACTTTCAAGAATAAAAGTTAATGAACCGCTGTCCCGACACTCTTTTACAAGGTGTCCTATTGCACCGTTGCCATTGGTCTTTAGTTCTTTTATATATTCTTTTGTCAGCATTTAGTTGTTGTTAGTAAATTTCTTCAAAAATAGGAATTTTCATAGTCAATTCGTTAAAAAGCAAGAGAAATTTTTCGCAAATTTTACTTTGTCCTGCGGTAAAGTTTTCTAATTGCACTGTCGTTTCTTAGGGTTGCCGATAACTCTTTTATACCCTTACCTCTGTTAAAGCTTAGCTTTAGAAATTTGGTTGCATACTTCGACTGTTCGAGTTTGCAATATTTACTCACAACTATTTTTGTTTTCAATGTGTTCGTGAGATCGCTTCGCTAAGTTCGGCGCTTCGACTTCGCTCAGTGTCCTCAAGCTCAATATCCTTGCAAACCCAAACGCTCAGTATATAACCCAAGCTTTTGGTAAATAAAGTATATTATATTATTACATAATCTTATCAAATGGCTTTATTATACTTTCAGTTTTAAAACAAACATTTTTTAAATATTTTTCTTTCTCAAAAATAATGAACGTATGTTTGTTTAATAAATTTTTTGGATTGATATTAATTTGTAATTGTTCTTTATAAGTGTCGGATTTAGTTTTTATAGATATTTTTTTATTTTTATTTAATATTCTGTAATACCTTAAATATGAACTAATAAAAATTACAGGATAAAAAAATGGGAATAACAGCAGTGAACTTTTACTCAAACGTAAATATTTTATTTCCTTAATTTTAAATCCTGATAATCTTGAAAGTATTCTTAGTTTCTGTAAGCCAATCAGAAAAATATGTCCATGATAAATCTCATTTGTTATTGATTTGTCCGACATCCAGATATCATCAATTTCGTTTGGTGGCATTTGTTTATTGGTTTCGCTTTCAAATAATAAATAACTTAACTTGGCTGCCAGGTTAGAATAAGAAGGTGTAGTTATTAAAAGTTTCCCGTTAAGTTTCAATACCCTGTTAAATTCTTTAAATGTTTTTAACTGGTCGCTGAAATGTTCAATGCCTTCCTGACAAATCAACATATCTGCGTAATTATCAATCACCGGTATTTTGTCTGTAATATCTGCCCGTTTACATTCAATATTTTTTAACATAAAATATTCAGGAAACAAATCGAATGATTCAACTTTAGCGCCGTTTTTTAATAATATTTCAGCAGTAATACCATTTCCAGACGGTATATCTAAAACTATTTTATTTTGCAATTCCTTTTTTTGACTATCTAAATATTTCTTAACATAATATTTAGGACTTTTGGGATTGCTTATATGATCATCAATCATTACCTATGTTTTTCGATTTTATAATATGAATAATGCGAATCAAGGGTTAAAATATTTCATTGGAAATGAACCTAATGTATTTATAAAAATAGAACACTGATGACACTGATATTTATGATTTACACTGATATTATCAGCGATTATCAGTTGAATCAGCGTTATCAGCGTGCTATTAATTTTTTCTCAACCCTTGATTCGCATGAATAATGAACAGATAACGAACATTTTATCTTAAAAATATGCAGGGCTAAAGAATTAACAAAATTTCATATTGACGTTGGTCTGTTGTTTACAGTTTGACCAATGACTATTGACTATTGACCATTAACCAAACCAGCTGCCCCAAACCAAAAACCTTAAACAAAATTAGAAAGGCGCGACTTCATCATCCTTCATATCATTCATCTTTGAAGGCATGGTGAGTGTAGGTAGTTCTTTATCGCTATATGGATGCTGGTATGTACTAAAGTCAGAATCATCCGTATCGTAATTTTCGAACTTAGCAAACCTGGCGATAAATTTCAGCCTGATATCCTTTAAAGGACCATTACGGTTTTTAGCAATGATAATTTCTGCAACATTTTTAGTGGGAACCTGATCCTCAAAATATTCGATTTTGTAATATTCCGGCCTGTAAATAAAAACCACGAGGTCGGCATCTTGTTCAATAGCGCCTGATTCTCTAAGGTCTGAAAGAATAGGGCGTTTGGACCCACCACGTTTTTCTACTTCACGGCTCAACTGAGAAATCGCTATAACCGGGATGTTCAACTCTTTTGCAAGACTTTTTAACGAACGTGAAATATTACTGATCTCTTGTTCGCGGTTCCATTTGTTTTCGCCGCCTGATGTCATCAGCTGCAAATAGTCAACTACGATCAGATCAATATTGTATTGCTGTTTTAATCGTCTTGTTTTTGCACGTAATTCGAAGATGGAAAGAGCAGGAGTATCATCTATTATAAGCGGCGCTTCAGTAAGGTTAGCAATTTTAGAATTTAACTGTTCCCATTCATAAGTCTCGAGTGTCCCTCTTTTAAGTTTGTCCGAAGGCAATTGTGTTTCGCTGGCTATCAGACGCGTAACGAGCTGCAGGGCGTTCATTTCGAGAGAGAAAAAAGCAACCGGTTTTTTATAGTCTACAGCCATATTTCTGGCCATTGAAAGCACTAACGCAGTTTTACCCATACCCGGACGGGCAGCAATAACAATCAGATCGGATCTTTGCCATCCTGACGTGATCCTATCCAAATCAGTAAAACCGGTAGGGATACCAATAAGATGGTCTTCCTGCCTGCTTGCAATTCTGATTTGTTCAATAGCTTCGTGCAACAGCTCGGGCATTCTTTCATAGCTTCTACGCAGGTTACCTTCGCTTACAGAAAACAAATTCTTTTCAGCGTTATCAAGCAGGTCAAATACATCAGAAGTATCTTCAAATGCGTCACGTATAATATCGGAAGAAATACGGATAAGCTCGCGCTGCAAATATTTTTGCAAAACAATGCGGGTGTGATATTCAATATTGGCAGAAGACGCCACTCTCGATGTTAGTTGCGTAATATAAAATGGACCGCCTGCCATTTCGAGCTGGCCATTCTTTTTTAGTTGGTTCGTTACTGTAAGAATATCGACCGGTTCGCTTTTATTGAAAAGATCAAGAACAGCCTGATAGATTTTCTGATGCGATTCTTTGTAAAATACTTCCGGTCTAAGAGTATCTATTACGGTCGTAAGAGCGTCTTTTTCTAGCATAATAGCACCAAGCACGGCTTCTTCAAGGTCGATAGCCTGCGGAGGCAATTTACCATGTTCAAGAATAGAGGGGGATAGAATAGGTTTCTTTGTCCTCTTTCTTGTTAATTCCTGTTGTGGGTTTGTTGCTTCATTCATGCTTCAAAAGTACAAATAGAGGTTCATTTAAATAATAATTTTCAAAAATTTTATTAACATCGTATTTCCATTATATATTTCTCTACAAATTCCCTCACACATCCTTCACCGCCTTTTTTCGAAAGGACAATATTTACAGCTTCTTTCACTAAAGGGACAGCATCAGCGGGACAAGCTGACAAACCGGCTTTTTGAATAGCAGGAATATCGTTCACATCATCGCCAATGTATGCAACATTTTCAAGACCTATATTCAGTTCTTTGCACCACTGTTCAAGTATTTCCACTTTCTTCCATGTTCCTGTATAAACTTTTTGCACACCCAAAGTCCGGGCGCGGTTTTCAATGATATTACCATTGATACCGGAACTGACAAAACCCACATGTTTCCCCATAGCTATAAGAGTCTTTATGGCAAGTCCGTCTTTTGCGTTAAACTTTTTAAACTCATCTCCACTTTCGGTGTAGTACATTCCGCCATCGGTAAGTACCCCATCAATATCCAAAGCAAGAAATTGAAATTTAAAATTTTTCAGCATATAATATTTTTTTATGTTCTTGTGAAAAAAGGTCATACAATGGTTCTGTTTACGGCTTTAGCAATAAGTTTAAGCGATTTAAAAAGTTCTCTGAATTCATCATGGTTCAGTTGCTGCGAAGCATCCGATTTTGCGACTTTCGGATCAGGATGAACTTCAATCAACAAACCTTCTACATTCATTGCCATGCATGCTTTTGCAAGATCAGGCACTCCATAAGCATATCCCATTGCGTGGCTTGGATCAAGGATAATGGGAAGGTTGGTGTATTCTTTCAAATATGCCACCCCGCAAAGATCAAGCGTAAAGCGGGTTTTGGTCTCAAAGGTGCGAATACCCCTTTCGCACAATATAACATTCTCATTTCCGCCTGAAAGAATAAATTCTGCAGCCTGTACAAACTCCTGCAAAGAGCTGCCAAAACCTCGCTTAAGAAGTATCGGTTTGTTTGACTTGCCGCATTTACGGAGGATTCCATGGTCGTACATGGCTTTGGCGCCGATCTGTATTACATCTGCATATTCGATAACTGCATCAATATGAGTTGAATCCCTTACTTCGGTTATTAGCGGGAAACCGTATTTGTAACGGATTTTCGCCAGCAACTTAAGTCCATCCAAACCCATTCCCTGGAAACTGTACGGAGAAGTGCGCGGTTTGAAACTTCCCGCCCGCAGGGTATGTAACCCACATTCTTTTACCAGTTCCGCTGACTTTTCGATCATCTCTTTTGATTCAACCGCGCATGGGCCAATAATAACAATGGTATTGTTGCTTTTGCCACCAATTGTGTAATTCCCGATCTTTATTTCTTTGATCCCGGCACAATATTTTTTATTTGCAAGTTGAATATCGCTGGCGAAAACCCATGAATTATCAATATATCCAAGGTATTCCTCATCAATCTTTTTAACAGAAGAAGGAGTAATAAGAATTATTTTGTTTTCTTTTACGAGTTCAACAGCCTCATATTTTGCAACAATTTCTTGAACTATTGCACTGCTTGTATTATTTTTCAGATGTATTATCATGACTCACCCTTGATAAGATTATTAAACTTTATTGCGCCTACAATTTTTTTATTTTCATCCAAAACAGGCATGTACAACACAGGAAAATCAAGTGTTTTAATATATGCAAGCATATCCGACACCGTTTCGTAGTCGTACACATACGCAGGGTTACGATTTAACATATCGTCAACACTTATATTTCCAATGTTTTCATAATTCCTCAGTAAACTTCTTCTCACATCAGCATTAGTAATGAGCCCCGACATAACACCTGCATCATCCACCACAGTAGTGAACCCCATTTTGTAATCTTCAATGGATTTAAGCACATCATAAAATGTTATGTGATCCGCATTCAGAACAGGTATTTCATCACTATCGAGCATAAAATCTTTTACGCGGTAATGCCCTTCGATATCGTCACTTTTAAGTTGGAGCAAGGCTGAACCGATGAAATCATTTTTGAAAAGATAAGAACCGATCACCACCACATTTACGCCCATGTTCCTGAGAATAAATGATAGTTCTTCGTTAATACCACCATCAACATGGATTTTTTTTCCCGGGTATTCATTTCTGAATTCATTTATTTTTTTAAAATTCTGCTTGTTGAATTTACCTCCGCTTTCGCCCGGAGTTGTGGCCATAAAGAGGATGAAAGAAAACCGGTCGTTGAACTTTTCAAATATTTTAATATCAGTTTCAGATATGATAGACAGGCCCAGATTTGATTTAACAGTTTCCGGAACATGAAATTCTTTTTCAATTTTCTCAAACTGGAATGTTACATTTTCAATATTATTTTCTTCTATCAGTGTGAAATATTTTTCGGGTTCAGAAGTGATCAAATGCAGGTCAATCGGTGTTTTGCTTACTTCTCTGATTATTTTGATGTCATCAAAAACAGCAGGGTCATCATTACAGTCTATGTGAAAATAATTCACCCTGTGGGCATCTAATTCCTGAACCAATGACACGAGGTCTTTATCTTTGTTTGAATATATGGAAGCGGATATTTTCATTAATAAT
This sequence comes from Bacteroidales bacterium, assembly GCA_041658145.1. GTDB lineage: Bacteria > Bacteroidota > Bacteroidia > Bacteroidales > CG2-30-32-10 > JBBAAT01. The sequence goes on from JBBAAT010000076.1 coordinate 9,354, forward strand.
AATATTATTATTTCTATTACGGTTCGGGTGCTTATTTCAGTGCGGAATTAAAAGCACTTACCTGTCAAACTGATACAAAGTTAATTTATTGCAATGAACTCTCAAAATGTGCCGAACTCCGCATTGAATAAGCACCCTGTTAGGCGAAGTATAGCAAAATTAATCATTGGTATTTTTATTATACTTCAAATCTACCTTTTCTAAAACCATCACTTTGGGTAAATATTCTAGCTCAACTACAGTTAAGAATTCTTGGTTGTTAATATAGTTTCCAACACAGCCTATGTAAACTGTTATTTCAAATACATTTTCAAGATATTTCGTTTTTGCAGAATCGAATTCCTCTTTGGATGCTAAATACAATCCACATAATGCATATGACTTACTCGCATTACTTTCGCTTCCAAGAAGGGTTTTAAATATTTCAATTCGTTCCTTTGTGCGTAAAATTATATTGAAAGCCCAAGTTTCTTTTGTCAACATGCCAGCTCGTCCAACGTATGTTGCATAAACCATATCAGATTTTTTTAAAATATCAATACAGTCTTCAATTAATTTTTGAGGTATCTGTTTTTCCACATTTGGCACCGTAACTGATGGGGCTGATTTAGTAGCTTCCATTATTATATGAACCTTTTTACTACTATCCTCAAGTTGATTAATGTTCTTTGTGGAAAACTTTTCTTGGAATATCATTGAGGATTGTTTTTTGTTTTTATTACCACAACTTACTGCACTATAAATAATAGTAAAGTTGCATAATACAACTGCGAAAGTCATAAATTTTATCATAGTTTTCTCCTTATATATTTCGCCTAACTTATTTATACCAGAACTTTTTTAATGATAAATGTACGGTTATACCCGATATTTTGGTTAAAATTAAACATTTTTTTAGCACACGATGCCATAAAA
>JBBAAT010000077.1:0-10045 GCA_041658145.1 Bacteroidales bacterium
AGGAATATCTTCAAGCCATCCCCAATAGTTGAATGAATTATAATAAGAAAGAGCTTTAACCTTATAACCCTTTGCTTAATAATAATTCAGTAAGATGTGAACCGATAAAACCATCAGCACCGGTAACCAATATCTTTTTCCCGTTCAGTTGCATAATATATTCTTTGTTATAATAATAAAAGATAATCCTTCAAGTTTATGTTTAAACTTTCTTTATCAATTTTTTATAACCCGATTTTCCCAAAATAATACCTATTCCAGCGAATACTCCAATAAATAACATTACAATTAAAGTCAAACTTGTTTTTGGTTTGTTCTTTGTTAAGGGCACCTGAGCCGGTTCCATTACATTGAAAACAGGAGTTACTTCCTGTACTTTTATTTTTGACTGCTCTAATTGTTTTGCCAAAGCGCTATATACATCAAACGCTAAGTTAAATTCCGATTGGAGTTGCTCTTCCTCAGTAAGTACAGAAGATAAAATTACATTTTTATTCCGGTCTTTATATGCGGCTAATGCTTGCTGAGCTTCTAAATATTTGGCTTCTGCTTCTGCAGTACGGGCGCTGACAAATGTTAAATCGGTTTTTGCTTTTTTAGTCCTGTATTCAATAATATATTTAGTAAGGTTTTTAACAACATAACTTGTAACCTGTGCAACTACAAGCGGGTCCTGCATTTCAATACTGATTAAAAATTTATTCGATTTTTTAAAATCCTGTTCTGTATTAATGCAATTAGCTAAAACTTCTATAATTTCCGATTGTTCTTTTGTAATTTTGATAGGTTCGAAAGATAAATTTGAAGCAGAATCAGCAGATAACATTGGAAGAGGAGTGTTTATTGAAGTGTTTTGTTTTCCGCGTATCCATCCTATTATTTTACCGGGTAATCCAATAGTATATCCCATTATTACACTTGCAATAGAAGAGCGAGTATGCTTGTCAAGATATTGCTCAACAGTTATTGTAGAATCATATTTAGATTCAACAACTTTCTGTTTCATTATTTCGAGCAGGAAAGGAGTACTTTTGATAACTTCAGGGTATAAATCAGGCACAAGAGCTTCCTTTTCCGTTTTGTTCAAGTTAATTCCGGCTAATCCGCCAAACTGCTGTAACAAACCCGATATGCTGCTTCCGCTGCTGCTTGTTTCAACTACTAAAGTTATTTCCGATTTGTATTCTTTTGGAGAAGTGAAGACAATGATTAAGGCAATCACAAAAAAAACGGCTACCGTTTTATAGATCGTTTTGCGGCCAGCCCAAATTTTACGAAAGACTTCTAATAAGTCAATTTCATCATCTTTTATTTTTTCTTTGTTTTCTGATGTTTCGGTCATTTTTGTTCGTTTTCAAAAATTATTTTAATGCATTAATAATACTTATAATTATCAAAGCCATTGATGCCATGGCAGTACCAAAGCCAACAGCTTCTGCGGTAGTCATCCTTCCTTTGCGTTCGGATTTATGGGCCACAACAATTTCGGATCCGGGTTCCACCCTCGGATATTTATTGAAGAACAATATCTTGTGTGTGCTTTTAATCATTCCGTTTGCATAAACAACATACAATTTGGAAGATTTGGCATCATCAGTATAGCCTCCGGCATTGGAAATATAGTATGGCATCCGTTTTCCTTTAGCATAACGCACCATACCAGGGGATAATAGAGCGCCTGTTAAACTCAGGGTTGTGAGTTTTTTGGGAATTTTCAGCACATCGCCTTTACGCAGATACAAATCATAAGCAGAGCCGGTTTTTTTCATAATTTTTTCGAGGTCAATACCGATAGTCGACTCGGTTTCTGTTTTATATTCGATCTGGGTAGTGTCTTCCATGTGTTGTTTTAGCTGTTCTATAGCTTTTGACAGGAACTGGTCTGGAGTTAATTTTCTGATCAGCCTGGCTCCTTCCGGGTAGGCTTCGGGGGTAAAGTTTCCTGCGCGTTTAACAAGGTCGGAAATGCGTTCGCTCTTTGAGGTGAGACAGTAACTGCCGGGAAACAAAACTTCTCCTTCTATGTTAATCAGTTCCTGAGTCAAATATCCGGGAGATTTTCGAATAAAAACCATATCGAAAGGTTGCAGGGTAAATTTTGAAGCAGAGTCTGAAAGTTTTAAATCCTTGCTGATTGGAAACTGATATATTTCGGCAATTTGTTCATTTGTGCTTACAGCGATATTGTCTTTAATCCTTCTGGCTACTTCCAGGCGGGCAAAAGAAGCTGACTCAAGTATGCCCCCCGCCTGTATAATAATATCTTCGACCGTGGAATTTAATACAAATGGATATTTGCCGGGTTTGCTTATTTCGCCGGAAATCTGAATGGAATAATCTTCAGTAATGTCGAAAATGGAAGGAATGACTACCGAGTCTTCTCGTTGTAAAGTAAAATCTTCGTCGTTTTGCATAAGCTTAGAAAGATCAAACGGGATTACTTCCATGTTCAGGTCTTCCTTGGTGCGATATACCAATATCCTGTTTTTAAAGACATCACCTCGAAGGCCCTCTGCCTTTTTTATGAGTTGCTTTAATGTCGTAACACTGTCAATGGCAAAAACACCCGGGCGATAAACAGCCCCATTGATTTCCACCCTGTTTTCAAAGCGGCTTAAAATGGTATCAACCATAATTTCATCGCCGTTGTGAAGTTTGAACGTGTCCTGTTGTAGGGCCGGAATATCGAGGACTTTGTACTCTTTTCCGGTTGTTCTATAGGTCTTTATGCGTTGCGAATATGCTTTCCCTGTGAAATCTCCGGCAAAATATATCAGGTCTTTCAACGATTCGGACGATTTCATGTCAAATAATCCGGGTCTTTTCACCTCGCCTTTAATTTCTACCCGGTTTAAATAAGGAGATACAAACACTACATCTTCGTCCTGCAACCGCATGTTGCCCGGTTGTTCTCCTTTTGTTAAGAACTCATAAAAATCAAGTTCTGCAACCGTTTTATTTCCCCTGATAATCTTCACATTTCGTAGCGAACCATTTTCTGATGGCCCGCTGGCAGCATAAAGGGCATTGAACACAGATGCAAGGGACGATAAAGTATATGTGCCGGGCATGGCGACTTCACCGACAATATTTACTTTAATGCTTCGCACAGATCCAAGACTGACTTTTAAAAAAGTGTTACCACCATATAATCCGGCATAAATTGTACTTAATTCCTTTTTGATTTTTCCGGTTGCATCTTCAATGGTCATGCCGTTCAAGTATATCGGCCCTAAATTGCTTATAATAATATTTCCCTCCGGCGAGATTTTTTGTTCGTATGTTGCCTGCGAAGCGCCCCATATATCGATAATAATGTCATCGTCAGGACCGAGTTGATAGTTTTTTGGCGTAGCGATATTGATGCTCGGCTCAAAGGTGAGCTTTTTATTCGTAAACAAAGAGAAACCAAAGATTTTTTCATTTTGGGTGATTTCACGTTCCGATATAGAGTCCTCTGCCATTTCATCACGTGTCCGATCCGTTATTTGCTTGTCAGTGGTAATATTTGTTGAAATATTCAGTTTTTCAATTCTATTCATTAGTTTCACTATTTCCGAAGCCTGCATCCCGCGCGCTTTGGCAGCAGTTTCCAATTGCGTCTTGGTCATTCCGGATAGGTCGGCGCGCTTAACTAAGGCGCTTACCTGTGCATCGGTAAGCAGGTCTACCTTTACCTTACTTAAATCTTTTCCCGTAACATTCTGAACTTGCGCATTAGCAGCAATGGCTATGACCATAAATATCCCAAGAAATAGAACACTTATGATAGTTTGATGAATTTTCATTTTGTAATTATATTAAGATATTAAAAAAATCTTCATTATTATATGTCTATAAAGCATAATGCAAATTAACTTTTGTTTCTCTCTTTGTTGAAAACTAAGATTTCTTTATTAACTGTCCATAGCTTCGCCCCGTCAGTTACATTTCCAAATATGTTCCTGACTATAAAAAAATCACGCAAAGTTAATAAAAAAGACATATTTTAAAAATATTTAATATCATTTTACCGGTTCTAATTGTGCCGATGGTATATTAACTATCAGATGATGGTTAATATGGTCAATTTTAATAAGTACTTTTTTTTCTCCTTTAAAAGAAATCAACTCACCCTCCATACCGGTCAATACGCCTGATACCACCTTGATATGATCCCCTTTCTGGAAATAATCAGTTGAAACATCAAAATCATAATTGGATTCGAGTAATTGTTTCAAGGCTGTAATTTGTCTTTCGGGAATTGGAGCAGCTTTGCCCGAAAATGTAACATAACGGACAACGCCATTGGTATTAAGCACATCGTAATATTCTTTTTCGCTTACATTGACGAAAATATAAGATCTGAACAATGGTTCTTCCACCCATTTTTTCCGGTCTTTCCATTGCCGGAGTTTTTTTTGCAGGGAGAGATAAACGTTAATATGCTTTCCGAGTAATCTTTCGTTTACTTTCTTTTCTGCTCTTGCCTTTGTATATAATGCGTACCATTTATAAGAATCTGTATCTTTCATTTTATAATAATATTATTTGTTACTATTCACCATGTTTTATATAGAGTAGGCAGTAGGCAGTAGGCAGGAGGCAGCGGCAGTAGGCAGTTAATTCTTTGGTAAAAACTTTTCCGGATTATTTGCCATACTTCCAAAAACATAGTAGGCAGCAGCAGTCCTGCCTCCTGCCGCTGCCTCCTGCTTACTACCTGAATAGTAATCATTATTTTCATATTTTGTGTTCTGTTGAAAACCCTGCAATTTCCATATCTTTCCATAAAGCCGGATAAGATTTTTTCATGCAGGAAGGATTGTTAATACTGATTTTTTTGCATTTCAATGCTAAAGGCGCAAATGCCATTGCCATACGGTGATCATTATAAGTTTCAATACAAGAAGAAACATTTGCGTTAAAAATGCCGTGAATATTGAATATTCCGTGAGTATCTCCGACGAGTGAGACATTAAATTTTATTAATTCATTCTGCAATGCCTGTATCCTGTCGGTTTCTTTTATTCTCAAACTCTCAAGCCCGGTGAATTTGCATGATACCCCTTTGACTGCACATAAAGCGATCATCGTTTGAGCAAGATCAGGGTTAGCTGAAAAATCAATGATAGCAGGAAGTTTTGAAAGATTTTCACTGTCTTTTGTAATGAATGCTCCGGTATCACTAAATTCTGTGACTACTCCAAATGGCAGGAACCATTCTTTTATAATTGCATCTCCCTGAAATGAATTGCGTTTCAAACCTTTCAGAAAAACAGTTGTGTTATCAGAAAGCGCAGCCATCGAGTACCAACAGGCAGCGCTGCTCCAGTCGGATTCTACGGTATATCCGGCAGGAATGTAATCTTGCTTTTTAATGATAATGGTATTGTTAAGCCATTCGCTTGTAATGCCGAAATGACGCATGATTTCAAGTGTCATTTCAATATACGGTCGTGAAAAAATTCCCCCTTCAAGTTCTATCTTAAGCCCGCAGGGCAATAAGGGTGCTATCATCAGGATTGCAGAAATAAACTGGCTGCTTATGGTTGCCTGTATTTTTATTTTATTTCCTTTAAATACGGATTGATCTCCATTTATTTTTATTGGAGGAAACCCGGGTTTGTTCATGTATTCGATATTTGCACCCAGCGAATTCAATGCATCCACCAGGTGTCCGACAGGACGTTGCAACATTCGTTCAGTTCCTGTTATTACTTTGTTTTGTTTTGTCGCCGCAAAATATGCAATAAGGAAACGCATGGCAGTTCCTGCATCCAACACATCAATCTCTGTTTTGTCCGACTCCAGCGCCTGCATCAGAATTTTTGTGTCATTGGAAGGAGAAAGATGGGTTACCTTAGAAGCATTGCCTGACAAGGCATTGATGATCAGTATACGATTGCTTTCGCTTTTAGAACCTGGTAAGTCAATTGTACCGGAAAGTTGTTGTGATATATGTGATATGCTTACTTGTTCTGTCATTTATAGGTTGTTGTAATATTCCAATGATTCTTTGATCTCTTCATCACTGACCGTCTCATTGATCCTTGCCTTTCCGATACCTTCGAGTAATGTAAAAAGTTTCCTGTTGTTCTCGTTCTTTTTATCTTGTGAAATAAGGGAAACAATTATATCATAATTTTTCCTGTCAATTTTTACTTTACTAAAGTGAGCAAGAATAAGCGTATTGATTTGTTCTAACTCTGATATGGAAATCAGGTTTCTCCTGTAAGAAATGTAGGATTCTGCGATCATTCCTGCTGCAACGGCTTCACCGTGGTATATATAATTATCGACATCGTTATTGAGCGAATATGTTTCAAGTGCATGGCCTATACTATGACCGAAATTCAGGCTTTTTCGAATATCTTTTTCATGAAAATCTATGTTTACAATTCTTGTCTTGATTTTTACAGATCGTGCAATCAATTTATTAAAATCTTTTGCTATTTTACTATTTCCTGCTATTTCATCAAAAAGACGTTTATCGCCAATGAGAGCATGTTTTATAATTTCGGCAAACCCACACAGCAAATGCCTTTCCGGTAAGGTTTTCAGGAAATCAGGGTAAATTAAAATGGCTTTTGGATTTTTAAATAAACCAATTTGATTCTTATTCCCATTTATATCAACGGCTAATTTGCCTCCAATGCAGGCATCGCACATAGCAAGAAGAGTAGTGGGAATATGGATAAAATCTATTCCTCTTTTGTATGTGGCTGCAATAAATCCACCCATATCGCAAATAACACCGCCTCCAAGGTTGATCAGAAGCGCTTTCCTATCGGTGCTAACCTCCAAAAGCTGCTTCCATACATTGATACAGGTGGAAATTGTTTTGTTTTTTTCACCACTTTTTATTGTAATTATTGAATGTTCCCCAAGAAAATCTTTTATTACAGGCAGGCAGTATTTCTTTGTATTCTCGTCTACAAGTACTATTACAGAGGAGTATTTACTTGTTGTAAGAAAATTGGTGAAATAGTAAATGCTATCTGTACCATCAAATATCGGTGTTTTAGGCCTCCATCTCATAATTTACTGGAAATTTATAATGCAAATATAGAAAAATACTGTAATTACCTTGGTCTATCAAATGGTATAAATAATAGCCAAGCCAGCCATGTCGTTCTGACGGGGATTAATATCGACCTGCTAACAAGATAATGTAAGGATTATACTTAAAACGGGATAAATTGTGACATTTTATGATTACAATATAAGGTAAAGAGTTATAAGGTATAAAGGTATATGGAAGAATATGTTATACCCTTACCTTATTCCCGTATACCTAAAACCAAAATATACAAATTTATACCACATACAGTATAAAATGTTTTTTGATTATATCAGCTTTTGCGCTAATTCCCGGATATTAAGCAATAATTGAACTGATCTTCCAGTATTGATATCTTTCCCTGAAATTTCAACAGAATCTACCAAAAAATGCCGCTGGTTCATCAAATATTCAATGCGTCCTGCCGATTGTGCCCCAATGATGATGCCTTGAGATTTTTTTATAGATTCAATTATCTTTTGAATACTTATATTTTTGAATGTGTTATCGTATTTGAACATGATTATATTGAATTTAGTTAGTCAGCCAACTGACGGACAAAAGTAAAACAGTTGGGGAGCGCTAAAGCAGATGTTAATAATTCTTTTTACCTGTATAATTATTAACAGTGATGAATAAAACAGCAAAAAAACGGATTTGCTGAATTTGTTGCTCCTGGCTGGTTATAAGTTAATGTGCCAAAGGTCGAAATGAAATCAGAATTTTTATGAATAAATATTAACAGGTAATGAACAAACACCTCTTCACGCAGATCATGCCTTGTCAAATAATATTTAATGCTTGTCTGTAATGTCGGCATAATATTTAAAAGTCCCAAATTCCAAGTCCCAAATCTCAAATTCCAAGAAAAAAAGAAAAAACACAACAAACTACAAATGAGCAATAGACAATGAATAATGGCATTTTTTTGGGGGACTTGGGGCTTGAGATTTGGGGCTTGTGTCTTTCATTTTTGAAAATCTTTGACTTTAAAGACAAACTCTAATTAAGCCTTCATTTTTAGAATTGTTTATAATTTTTGTAAAAAAAACCATTTTTTATTTTTTATATTAAAAAAAAATGTATTTTTGCATTAAATAATTAAAAAACTAAACTTAAAAAAACCCTATGAAAAAATTTACTATTACATTAATTATCATGGCATTGGCGGTTGTAACCTTTGGTCAGACTGTTCAAAATGCTAAAACAGCACGCGAAGCAGGTGTTGTAACAGGTGGCTTTAACTTCCCCAAAGCTACCAATATGCTAAACGAAGGATTTGAATCTTTTGTTATTCCTGGAACAATGAATGGATGGACACTGATTCAAAATAACGTCAATAAAACATGGGATACTACAAGCAATGATCCTTATGCCGGAACGCGAAATGTTCATTGCGAATACGACGATGCACTTGTTCAGCAGGATGAATGGCTGGTTACTCCTGCTCTTAATTTATCTGCAGCTTCAGGTGTAACTGTAAATTTCGCATGGAACGGCAGTAAATACTGGGGAGCCTTTCCTAATGACAATTATGATTTGTTCCTTAAATACAGTATAGACGGTGGTACTACATGGTCAGGTGAAGTATGGAGCGAAATGACAGATGATACCGCATTATGGATAAGCTGGACATGGGCAGAAGCTACTGTAAATGTACCTGTAGTCGCCGGGAATGCAAACGTAAAATTTGCTCTTCAATACTGGGGACTTGACGGAGCTGAGTGGAATATTGATGCATTTAAAGTTGACACCACTTGTGGCGGTGGTGCAGGTGTTAATGAAGAATATACAAACGGTATTAAGTTAAGCCAGAACCAGCCGAACCCTGCTACAAACGCTACTCTTATTCAGTATGAAATTCAGAACAACGCAAGTGTTTCTCTGGAAATATATGATATAACAGGAAGATTGGTTCTTTCTTATGACGAAGGCAAACAGATCGCAGGCAAACACAACATACTTGTTGATTCTGACAAATTAATGAAAGGTACATATTTCTACTCTCTGAAAGCTGACAACTACAGGTTAACAAAGAAAATGATTATTACACAATAATTATAGAAAATACTTTTTAAAAGGCTGTCCCTAAATTCAGGACAGCCTTTTTATTAACTTAATCAAAACATATGATATTATGAACCTGAAGCTTACTCTCTCTGTTTGCACAATTGCTGTGTTTTCCTTTATTAGCTCTTTTGCACAAAGAGAAAAAAGTAAATGTATTTCAATACCTATAATATCAAATAATATTAAACTTCCGACAGATACTTTACAAGCTGCAAGTTTTAACACAGGAACTCCTGTTCTTTACAATTATATTCAAGGTGGGTATAGCTTTGGTACTAATAAATTAGCTGATCGGGCTTTTGCACAAGTGTATAAAGTAACAACTTCTTATTTAGTTGATGGGATTGCATTGTGGGTTGGCGCAAAAGAACAGCTTGGAACTGCAGACACATTGAATGTGCTGGTATATAATCTGGACGGGCCAGGAACGGATTCATCCGGAGCTGTTAATAATGCCCCGGGCACTGTGAGTAAAATAATAAAAATTGCAGTAGATCAGATTGACACAACAATCCTGACATTTCTGACTTTTCCCGACTCTTTTGTTGTGTATGTTGATTATGCTGCAGGAGTTGATTTTTCTCAGATCACCGATGATACTCTTGGGCTTGTAACAACAACAGATGGAGATGCGCAAGGAACAGAGTTGTCGTGGAATAAATGGAGCGACAACAGTTGGCACACCAATCTTGAACCTTTTAACTGGGGTATGGACATTGACCTGGGAATTTTTATTATTGCAGATATGAGTTCGGCAAACGTAAATGATAATTATTTTATCGATGGAATAAAATTAAGCCAGAACCAGCCTAATCCTGCTACAAACGCTACTCTTATTCAGTATGAAATTCAGAACAACGCAAGTGTTTCTCTGGAAATATATGATATAACAGGAAGATTGGTTCTTTCTTATGACGAAGGCAAACAGATCGC
>JBBAAT010000078.1:0-10018 GCA_041658145.1 Bacteroidales bacterium
AAAGAAAAAGTGGTACTCACAGGGATCCTTCCGAAAAACGAGCTGGCTTCAAAACCAATATGGCAAACTTCCGGGCTGATGGGCGAAGAATTAAAAGCATCATGTGGTCCTAATCCTGCTAATGAATCGCACGGATATAAAGATGAAAAATTACAGCGGAAATCAATTGATTCAATCGGCTTTGGCGACTGTCTTATCGGTTCTTCCATTGCAACTAAATTGCAACTCAAAGAAGGTTCTAAAATTAAAATTCTCGAACACGAATTTACTGTTGCAAAAGTTTTAACCGAAACAGGCACCATTGATGACGACCGTATCTTTGCTCACTTACAGACGGTGCAGGATTTGCTGAAAACAGGAGAGCAAATAAGTGCTATTGAAATAATGGGTTGCTGCAATGCCATTTCTGAAGGTCTTTTGGGAAAATTAAGAAACATTTTACCTGACACAAAAATCACAACAATAGGACAGATAGTTTCCACTCAAATTGAAACAAACAAATTAATGAATCGGATATCATTGATATTTCTCATTATTATTTTTGTTGTAGGAGGTATCTCTATTGGAAATTCAATGTGGGCAAATGCAAATCAGCGGAAAAAAGAAATAGGCACACTTCGCATGATAGGATATCCGAAATCAAAAATATATTTTCTTTTACTTTCAAAAGCAACAGTAATGGGGTTTCTTGGCGGCATATTCGGATATATGATTGGCTCTGCTATTGCTTACTTTTTAGGTCCGCAGTTAGCGGGAATAAATGTTCATCCCTTGCCAATTTTGTTACTTTGGTCTGTTTTATTATCGGTTTTTATTTCATTGCTTGGCGCAATAATACCGGCTTATGCAGCTTCAAGGTTTGAACCTTTTACTAATATACAGGAGGAATAATAATGTTACTTATAACAAATAATTTATCAAAACAATATAAGCGCAGAGATACTATTGTTGATGCATTAAAAGATGTTTCACTGGAAATAGAAGAAGGTTCTTTTGTAACAATCACCGGACCCTCGGGTTCCGGGAAAACCACGTTGCTGCTTGCTCTCAGCGGACTGATAAGACCCACATCGGGGCAAATCATCATTAATAATAAGCATCTTGAAAATGCAAGCGATAGCGAATTATCAAATTTCAGAAAAGAAAATGTAGGGTTTATTTTACAAAGTTTTTCACTTATTCCTTATCTTTCTGCATTACAAAATGTGATGGTTCCTCTTGCTTTAATTAATCATTCTAAGCAAAAGCAAATTGAAATTGCAAGAGAAGTAATTGAACTTGTCGGTCTTGGCGACAGGATGAATCATTTGCCCCGCGAATTATCGGCAGGTCAGCAGCAGAGAGTGGCAATTGCGCGGGCTGTTGTGAATAAACCCAAAATTATTTTTGCTGATGAACCTACCGGCAACCTTGATCCTGATCTTTCAACAGAAATTTTAAGCTTCATGAAAAACATTAATAAGGATATGGGAATTACAATCCTTATGGTTACGCATAGTCCGGTTGCGGCGGATTTCGGTAACCTTAAAATTAAATTATCAAATGGCGAATTGAGTAGTAATCTTAAACATCACATAGTTTTAAACTAAAAATCAAAATTATGAAAACAGCTAAATCATTAATTATTTGCTTGTTTCTCTTCGCAGCAATATCAGTAACGAAAGGTCAAACAGAAAACACACAAACAAATGTACAGGAAAATCCGAATGCTCCGGAAATTACGTTAGATAAAACTGTACATGATTATGGTACTATAAAAAAAGATGCAGATGGCAGTTGTGAATTTACTTTTAAAAACACAGGAAAAGAACCTTTGGTTTTGAGTAATGTAAAGTCCTCATGTGGTTGCACTGTCCCTTCATGGTCTAAGGATCCTATTCTTCCGGGGAAAAGCGGAGTAATTAAAGTCGTTTACGATACAAAAAAAGTTGGTCCTATCAGTAAAACCATTACAGTTATGTCAAATGCAAAAACAAATCCGGTTGTATTGTCAATCAAAGGAACTGTAATTGAATAAGTATAATTCTAAAATATAACTACTAATTTTATTTAATATGGAAGGAAAGAAAAAACGTTTAAAATTTCTCGACAGGTATTTAACCCTGTGGATCTTTCTCGCCATGTTCGTTGGCGTGTTTTCGGGATATTTTTTCCCTGCTATTGCAGCGTTTTGGGATTCATTAAAATCCTCGCCCGACAGTACAACCAACATACCTATTGCGATTGGTTTAATACTGATGATGTATCCTCCATTGGCAAAAGTAAAGTACGAAGAACTTGGCAAGGTATTCCGCAACTACAAAGTTCTGGGACTTTCGCTGGTGCAAAACTGGATTATCGGTCCGGTATTGATGTTTTTACTTGCAATTATTTTTCTTCAATTCAACATTGATTATATGTACGGATTGATATTGATAGGCCTTGCAAGATGCATTGCAATGGTTATTGTATGGAACGAGCTTGCCAAAGGCGATACGGAATATTGCGCTGGACTTGTTGCTTTTAATTCAATTTTTCAGGTACTTTTCTTTTCGGTGTATGCATACATTTTTATTGCTGTACTTCCCGGTTGGTTTGGCTTACCAACTAATTCCATTGTGGAAAAAATAACAATTTCCCAAATTGCGAAAAGTGTTTTCATCTACCTTGGAATCCCTTTTATTGCCGGATTTCTGACCCGCACTATTCTTATACGTATAAAAAACAAAGAATGGTATCACACCAAATTCATCCCTAAGATAAGCCCCATCACACTGATAGCGCTGCTTTTTACCATTGTTGTGATGTTCTCTTTAAAGGGCGAATACATCGTCAAAATACCGCTTGATGTTATCCGTATTGCTATTCCGCTCACAATATATTTTATCATTATGTTCTTCGTTTCATTCATAATGAGCAGGAAAGCAAAAGCTACTTACGGACAGTCAACAGCCCTGTCGTTTACTGCCGCCAGCAATAATTTTGAACTTGCTATTGCTGTTGCCATAGCTATTTTCGGATTAAATTCCGGTGAAGCATTTGTTGGTGTGATTGGACCCTTGGTTGAAGTACCTGTATTGATAAGCCTTGTAAATGTAGCTTTCTGGTTTAAGAAAAAATATTTTAAGGAAATTTGATCTGAAATATTTTTTTGTAGCGCATTTTTGTGTAAATTCGTGCTATAACCCATCACAATTCAAATAATGACATCAAAATTCAACTGCATCTCCTGCAAAAAAATATTCAAAGCAACAGGGAATAAAAAAGAATGGAATGACCCGATTTATGGTCCATGTATGAAGTATATAGCATCATGTCCTGAATGCAAATCAGAATGCGACGAATACAGAGAACCATCGCGGCAAAAGAAAACATCGTCCATGCCTGAAATTGGATGCAGGAATAATTGCCATAGCTGTGAATTTGCAAATTAATAAATTATTAAAAATGGAAATCGAAAAACACACACAACAAGACTGCGGTTGCAGTAGCAGTGGTGATTGCTGCACACCAAAAAAAAGCAAGCTGTGGATGAAAATAGTATTTATTGTCATCGTTGTTGCAGCTATGGCAATTGTAACAGTAAAACTTGTCAATAGCAATAACTGCAAGTCTGATGCAAAAGGCGTTACAGTAGCCACAGAAAAATCAGGATGTGGCGACTCAACAAAATCAATAAAATGCGTCAAAATATGTGATCCTGAGAAGAATCCGTCATGCTGTCCAAAAGCTAAGAAATAATGGAAGAGTGGATTAATCGCGTTCTTGATTCAGGTCAGGCGGGTATCGCCTTTTTAGCAGCTGTTTTCCTGATGGGAATTATCAGCGTTGTATCATGCGGATGCAACTTTGCAACAATAGGTGTTGTAGCCGGATATACCGGTACAATAGGATCAACTGGTAAAACAAAAGCTGTTATATGGTCAGGAGTGTTTTTTCTTATCGGGACCATTGTTTCGATGGCTGTCATTGGCGGAATAATTGGCTACGCCGGCGAACTTATTAGCGATTCCTTCGGCAATTACTGGAAAATTGCAGCGGGCTTGATTTCCATATTTTTCGGTTTATACACGATGAATCTTTTGCCTTTTAAAATGCCCGCAGTTTCTGTCAATCCGAATAACCAAAAAGGCGGTATTTTTTCCGCTATTATTTTTGGATTCACGATAGGCGGATTATCATCGGCTTGCGGTTTATGCTGTAATCCTTTTTTCCCTGTCGTTCTGGCAGTTTCATTCGTTAAAGGAAGTGTCGTTTGGGGAATATTGATGCTGCTTACTTTTTCGCTGGGATACGGACTACCTCTTGCAGCGGCTATGGTTGGCGTTGGGATGGGATTTGGAAAAATTTCAAAAGCGGTTAACAGGTTCGGAACAATAATGAAATATGCCGGTGGAATAGCGCTGATTGCCATAGGTTTCTATTTGCTCATAACTGTATAATCATTAATGAAAAAACATTATATCACCGGGCAAATTGAAACAAAAGCGGGTAAAGTACCGCAGGTTTCCGATGTCTGGAACAGAACGGATGTATGGGAAACGATAAAAGTTCGTTGGTCAATAGGGCGCATGAACTATAAGGTAAAACAAGGCTTATACGCAGTCGGAACGCCTGATGAAAGCTCTGATGTTTTTGTATCGGCAAATTTTAAATTAAGTTTCGATCATCTTAGGCGCGCCCTGCACGGCATGAATGCATGGATACTTGTTCTTGATACCAAAGGAATAAATGTGTGGTGTGCTGCAGGAAAAGGCACATTCGGGACAAAAGAATTGGTTTACAGAATAAAAGAGCACGAGCTGGATAAAATTGTTAACCACAGAAAAGTAATTGTTCCGCAGCTTGGCGCTACAGGCGTTTCCGCTCACGAAGTAAAAAATAAAACAGGATTTTCCGTAATCTATGGTCCTGTCCGCGCTGAAGATATCGGTGATTTTGTTAAAGCCGGATTTAAAGCTACTCTTGAAATGCGTAGAGTAAAATTTCCGTTAAAAGAAAGGATAAAACTGATACCTGTTGAACTTGCATTCGGAAAATATTATCTGATTGTCGTTCCATTGTTGTTCTTTATCCTGTCCGGTTTGAATATTCATGGATATTCTGTGGATACGGCATTTGATACAGGAGGAAAAGCGATTGTGAATTTACTGACGTCCTATCTTGCCGGTTGTGCGCTTACTCCGGTGCTTTTACCATGGATACCCTTCAAACGATTTTCGTTAAAAGGATTTGCAATAGCCATGCTTCTTGCTGTTCTGTTATTGTACTTTAATTTTCTTGGAAAAAATATTTTCGAAATCATATCATGGTTTCTGATTATCGGAAGCTTGTCGGCTTTTCTCGCCATGAACTTTACCGGTTCTTCTACTTTCACCTCGCTTTCGGGCGTACAGAAAGAAATGAAACTCGCATTGCCGTTCCAAATAGGCGCTGCAGGTATTGGATTATTCGGATGGATTGTTACACGATTTGTATAAACTATGAACGGATTGGTTTATTTAAAAAATGTGGTAAGCCTTAAGCTGGATCAGCAGAAATGCAACGGTTGCAGGATGTGTATGATTGTGTGTCCGCATGAAGTATTCGGAATAAAAGAAAAAAAAGCATATATCATCAACCGCGATCTTTGCATGGAATGTGGCGCCTGCGAAAAGAATTGCCCGGAAGGCGCAATCCGCGTG
This sequence comes from Bacteroidales bacterium, assembly GCA_041658145.1. GTDB lineage: Bacteria > Bacteroidota > Bacteroidia > Bacteroidales > CG2-30-32-10 > JBBAAT01. Next base: position 5,664 of record JBBAAT010000078.1, read on the forward strand.
AGATCGGGAACAGGATGTGCAGCGGCTATTCTGAACGGATTACTCGGAGGAACAGAACCGAGTTGCGATTGTTCTACTTCTAAAAGCAATTGTTGTTAAGAAGGAATTTTGGTATTGTTTAAGGTTGATGGTTTATGGCAGCCGGTTTGGTCAATGGGTATAAGTTATTTGATAATTTTTATAACCTATGACATTTAACTAAAAACCAAACTTATTGCTACTTCCCATAAACCTATAACTTTTAGAAGTATAAAAATATGAAAAAAAAGATTCTAATTATCTGCACCGGCAATACCTGCAGAAGCCAGATGGCAAAGGGTTTCTTAAAGTCGTTTGATCCGGAACTGGAAGTGTATTCAGCAGGAACAAAAGCCGGAATCCGCGTTAATCCATACGCAGTAAAAGTAATGACGGAAAAAGGAATTGACATTTCCACCCAATTTCCAAAAAGTGTTGATGAGTTTACCGCCAAAACTTTTGATTATGTCATCACCGTTTGTGATGGCGCAAAAGAAGTGTGTCCTGTTTTTTCGGGAAACGTAAAGCACAGGATGCATATAGGTTTTGAAGACCCTGCAAATGCGAAAGGAACGGAAGAGGAAATACTGAATGTTTACAGGAAAGTAAGAGATAGAATTAAAGAAACATTTTATAAATTTTATATGGAATTATAAACTGCCGCTTCATATAAATTTCCCTATTTTTGATAGAAAAATATAACACAATGAAGAAAATACTCATTTTTTTTTCCGCTTCATTTTTACTGATCTCGTGCAGCAAGAATAAGGTTTTTGAAGAGTTCGTAAAATTTGACAATTATGACTGGAAAATGGACCATGTCATTAAATTCGATGTGCCTATTGAGGACACTTCCGCTTTTTATAATGTTTCCATTCCCGTCCGACATATTGATAATTACCCTTACGACGGGCTATTGGTGAATTTTACCTATAACGCTCCAAACGGTGAGGAACATACAAAAAACTATAAGCTAAATTTCCGCGATGCCGATGGAAAATTTAAAGGTGATGTTGCCGGTGATATTTGGGATGAAATCGTTATGATCATGGAAAAGGCGAAGTTCAACGCCAAAGGAACATATAAATTCGAGATTGTTAACAATATGCCAAAAACTCCTACACAGGGGATTATGGAACTGGGGTTGTTGATTGAAAAAACCAAATAAATGCAGAATTGAGAATGCAGAATTCAGAATTCAGAATTGAAAAATCGGAATTAAAATAGAAAAAGTTATGGCTATTGATGATATGTTGAAGAGGACAAAGAACTTCGCTATTCGCGTTTTTAAATTTGTCGAAAAACTACCAAAATCTAAAGGTGCAGATGTAATTATTTATCAACTGCTGAAAGCAGCGAGTTCAGTAGCTGCCAATCACAGGGCAACTGTTCGTGCAAAATCGAAAGCTGATTTTATTAACAAATTAACTATAGTTCAGGAAGAATGCGATGAATCCCTATTCTGGCTGGAATTTATTAAAGAACTCGAGTTGATTTCGGATAAAGAATTAGATTGGCTGATAAAAGAAGCTAACGAACTTACAGCAATTTTCACGGCATCATTGATAACAACGAAAAGAAGTTAACATAGCTGATATTTTTAAATTAACTGCAACCATTATGAATGACATAAAACATTTTATATTGTTTTTATTTCTGTTACTAGCTACAAACAGTAATGCTCATGGTTCATTTTCCTTTAGTTCAAAAGACAAATTTGATCTTATTGAAAATAATATTGATACTACCAAATTAAAATTTATTAAAACTATCAAAGGAACTTGCTATAATAAAGAATCGAGCATGATTCAATTATATAATAGTTTGCGTGATAAAGCATTTTATCTTGGAGCAAACAGTTATAAATTCAAAAACAAATCAATAATTGATTCAAACAATACAGTAGAAATATATATTGACACATATTGGATTTCGGACTCTCTGAAAAAAATAAACGATTCCTATCATGAAAAAAATGCCATATATATTTTCGGAAGTGACTTGTCCTCAAAATCAATAACATTTTTCAGCTTTAATAATATTAAAATGGCACTTCTTTCTGGATCATATTTTAAATATGTTGGTAAAATTGGTGATAAAGTAAATATTAATAAAGGGGGCATATTAGGTTCGACTTATACGATTAATTACAAAGAAGACAGATCATCAATATTCTTAACATTCAAAGGTCTTCAATTCAGTGATGCCACATATCCAACTATGGGTATAGGTATAACTACAGGGAGCATCCTTTTTTTAGATGACTGCATGGGTCGCTTTTTAGTTTTGTTATTAAAAGAAAAAATATAATTATTGCAGCAGTTAGCTTGGACTATTGCCACTTTTCGCGATATAGATAAGATTTCATAAATTAGAGGCACTCAAAGCGGGCAAACGACCTAAAAAGTTTATTTCATTACCAATTAATTCATAACTCTGCATTCATAATTCTGCATTCATAATTCTGCATTCATAATTCTGAATTAAATTGACAGTATTACAAGATCATATTATTTCTATCCTTAAAAGCCTTCCTGACAAACCGGGAGTATATCAATATTATGATGGCACCGGAAAGATCATTTATGTAGGCAAGGCGAAGAGTTTAAAAAAACGTGTCTCTTCATATTTTAACAAAGAAAAATACGAAAGTGGTAAAGCTGCTGTGCTTGTCAGGAAAATTGCCGACATCAAATATGTTGTTGTTCAATCAGAATTTGATGCGCTGTTGCTCGAAAATAATTTGATAAAAGAATACCAGCCACGATACAATATACTTCTGAAGGACGATAAAACATTCCCATGGATCTGTATAAAGAAGGAATGCTTTCCAAGAGTGTTTCCCACGAGAAATGTGATCAAAGACTGCTCATTGTATTTCGGACCTTACGCATCCGTGCGCATGATGAATACACTGCTTGACCTGATACGTCAATTGTATCCGTTGCGTACCTGTAAATTTAAACTTACCGGAGAGAACATCAATAACGGAAAATTTAAAATATGCCTGGAGTATCATATTGGTAACTGCAAAGGCCCGTGCGAAGGATATCAAACAGAAGAAGATTATAACAGCATCATTTCTCAAATTCAGGAAATCATCAAAGGAAATATCAGCGCCGTTGAAAAACAATTAAAAGCCCTGATGACAGCTTATTCGGAATCGATGGAATATGAAAAAGCACAGGAAATAAAGGGAAAACTCCAACTGCTTGAACGTTACCAAGGCAAGTCAACAGTAGTAAATCCCTCTATCAACAATGTGGATGTGTTCTCTGTAATCAGCGATGAAAGCAACGCTTATGTGAACTTTCTAAAAGTCGTACATGGAGCGGTAATCCAGTCGCACAGGGTTGAAATAAAGAAAAAACTTGATGAACCTGACAAAGAATTGCTGGCTCTTGCCATCGCAGAATTCAGACAACGCTTCAGCGCTGATGCAAAAGAGATCATTGTTCCTTTCGGGCTTGATATAGAGATTCCGGGTGTTATTTTTACTGTTCCACGGAAAGGAGACAAAAAACAACTTCTTGAATTATCCGACAGGAATGTCCGCTATTACATGAAAGACAAGCAAAAGCAAAAAGAACTGGCAGATCCTGAAAGACACAGCAAACGCATTCTTGAACAAATGATGAAAGACCTGCACTTGCATGAACCGCCTGTTCATATTGAATGTTTCGACAATTCAAACATACAGGGATCATTTCCTGTTGCTGCAATGGTGGTATTTAAAAATTCCAAACCTGAAAAAAAAGAATATCGCCATTTCAATATTAAAACTGTTGAAGGCCCGGATGATTTCGCTTCAATGGAAGAGGTGATCTACAGAAGATATAAACGATTGATTGAAGAAAATAAGCCATTACCTCAGCTTATTGTTGTAGACGGAGGAAAAGGACAACTAAGTTCTGCCCTGAAAAGCCTTGAAAAACTTGATCTGCGGGGTAAGATCGGGATTATTGGCATTGCAAAAAAACTCGAAGAGATTTATTATCCCGGCGATTCACTTCCACTATATCTTGATAAAAAATCAGAAACATTAAAAATTATCCAACACTTGAGGAATGAAGCCCACCGATTCGGAATCGCCCACCACAGAAGTAAAAGAGAAAAAGCGCTTACCAGATCGGAGTTAACACAAATTGATGGAGTCGGTGAAAAAACATTGCAGGCGTTATTAAAAAAATTCAAGTCTGTTAATAATATAATTGAATTAGGCACTTAAGCAATAAGATTTTTATAGGTGCATGGTGAGCCGTTTACCATCCGTCTCATCAGATTGTCAAATATTTTTTCTTTCATAAAGTTTCGATTAAAACGATACGTATATTCAT
>JBBAAT010000079.1:0-10017 GCA_041658145.1 Bacteroidales bacterium
ATAATATGTTCGCGGAATTTTTCAAGACCTTCTTCTGTTTCAATGCTGTCAAGGTCTTTGTAAAGCGTTAATCTTTCTTTAACACTGTTCACATAATCATCAGGAATAAGTATTTCGAGGTCAGTTTCTATCTGGCAGTCTTTCACAAACTCAGTATTTACAGCCTCTTTGAAGTATTCTTTGAATTCGGTTTCTTTTAATTCATGAATGGCTTCATCTAAAATTTTATGGTACATTTCAAAACCTATTTCTGCAATAAATCCGCTTTGCTCTGCACCCAGCAGATTTCCTGCTCCGCGAATATCAAGGTCGCGCATGGCAATATTGAAGCCGCTTCCTAATTCGGAAAATTCTTCGATTGCCCTAAGTCTTTTTCTTGCTTCATCCGGCAGCGCCGAAAGAGGAGGCGCAAACAGGTAACAGAACGCTTTTCTGTTTGCCCTGCCAACACGACCGCGCAACTGATGGAGATCGCTCAATCCATAATTATGAGCATCATTTATGATGATCGTATTTGCATTCGGAATATCCAGGCCCGATTCAATAATTGTAGTTGCAACAAGCACGTCATAATATCCTTCAATAAAATCGAGCATTACCGCTTCTAACTTGTGTCCTTCCAATTGCCCGTGTCCAATAGCTATCCGAACATCCGGGCAAAGCCGTTGAATTACTCCCGCTATTTCGGCAATATTCTGCACCCTGTTATGCACAAAAAAAACCTGCCCGCCACGGGATACTTCATAAAGTATTGCATCCCGTATAACTTCTTCTTTGAAAACATGTACTTCGGTAATGATCGGGTATCTGTTAGGCGGCGGAGTGTTGATGATAGAAAGATCGCGCGCTCCCATTAATGAAAACTGTAATGTACGGGGAATTGGTGTTGCAGTGAGAGTGAGTGTGTCAACATTCACTTTGATTTGTTTCAACTTTTCTTTTGCAGCCACGCCAAATTTTTGTTCTTCGTCAATAATAAGTAGTCCAAGGTCTTTAAATTCCACGTCTTTGCTGATAAGGCGATGTGTCCCGATCAGGATGTCTATTTTCCCTTCCTTAAGATCCGCAAGAGTTTTTTTTATATTTTTTGTCGATTTGAAACGGTTAATATAATCCACTGTGCATGGAAAATCTTTCAAACGTTCACTCAGGGTTTTATAATGCTGCAAGGCAAGAATGGTTGTCGGTACCAGGATAGCTACCTGTTTGCTGTCGGATACAGCTTTGAATGCCGCCCGTATTGCCACTTCTGTTTTGCCGAAGCCGACATCGCCGCAAATCAACCTGTCCATGGGATATTCTGCCTGCATATCTTTTTTCACATCGGCAGTGGATTTTATCTGATCCGGAGTATCTTCATAAATAAATGAAGCCTCAAGTTCTGTTTGAAGGTATGTATCAGGCAAGAATACAAAACCATGCTCTGCACGGCGTTTAGCATATAACCCGATCAAATCTTTTGCAATATCTTTTACCCGCTGCTTGGTTTTTTTCTTAAGAGTATTCCATGTATTCGATCCAAGCCGGTTCATAGCAGGTACTGTTCCATCCTTACCTGCGTATTTCGATATACGGTGCAAGCTGTGAATACTTATATACAGCAGATCATCGTCTTTGTAAACTAACCGAATAGCTTCCTGTTCCTTTCCGTTTACTTCTATCTTTTCCAATCCGGCAAATCTTCCGATACCATGGTCAATGTGAGTTATGTAATCTCCGGGTTTCAGATCGTACAATTCTTTCATCGTTATCGTTTCCTTGCTGGCAAAGCGCTCTCTTAAGCGGAAACGGTGATAACGTTCGAATATCTGGTGATCGGTATATACAGCGATTTGTAAATCCCTGTCCACGAATCCTTCATGCAGGGCAAACTGAACATGACTGAATTCAATAGGTTTGGAAAGAGACCGGCTCTTTTGAATATCATCAAAGATGGTATAAATGCGTTCTGCCTGTTTCGGGTTTTCGGACAGTATAAAGTTTTTGTAAGCTGCGGATGAATTTTCCTGAAGATTTGTGATGAGCAGCTCGAAGTTCTTACTGAACAAGGGTTGCGGAGTGGTAGCGAAATGAATTACTTCTTGTGCTTCAAACAAAAAATGTCTGCCAAACTCTATGATTGTAAAATCAAGAAGCTGTTTAAGTAATTCTTCTCCTTTTATGAATAATTCAGCAGGTTCAAGATGTTTAATTTCATTTCCTGTTTGCTGAAAAGCTGTTTCTGCTTTTTCGAATTCCTTATCAATAATCTCTGAAGAGTAGGTTGCATCATCTATCCAGATAATTGTATCGTTTGGCAAAAGCGAAAGAATAGATTCTCTTTTTTCAAGAATTGCCATGTTTTGCACATCAGGCAGCAGGCTGATATGCATAAGCTTACTAACAGAAAGCTGTGTCTCAGGATCGAAAGTCCGCAGTGACTCTACTGCATTTCCTGCAAATTCTATTCTATATGGGTAATCGTTTGAATAGGAAAACACATCAACGATGCCTCCTCTCAGGGTAAATTGTCCCGGCTCCACCACAAAGTCAACCCTTTCAAAATCGTATTCGGCAAGGAATTCCATGATAAAGTCGAGGTTAACATGTTCTCCTGTTTTAAGCTTGAAAGTATTTTTTGCAAGATATGCGCGTGTAACAACTTTTTCGGAAAGAGCTTCAGGATAGCTTACAATAATATTCTTTCTTTTGCCCCCCGACAAACGATTGAGAACATCGGTGCGTAACAGGACATTTACATTGTCAGTCTTTTCTATTTCATAAGCTTTCCTGTAAGATGTAGGATAAAAAATAATGCGTTTTTTTTCGGAAGGAAGGTTTTGCTCTTCGAAAATATTTTCGAGGTCATTAAGAAAATAAGCGGCAGATTCTTTATCGGGAAGTATAAATAAATGGGCAAAAGGATTCCCTTCAAAAACCGCCGCTCCCACAACTGCACCAGCTGATCCGGTAAGTCCTTTGAGCTGAATGCGGGCTTTTTGGCAGCTTCTGATAATGTCTTTAATCCGTCCTGTCCTCTCGTCCTGCCTGTAAAACGACAAGAGTTCGTCTGATTTCAATATCTATATCACTTAACCTGATGCAAAATTAATATTTTTGATGAAACACCAGACTTTAAAATATTTTAGAAATATTATTGTCCGGTAAATATATCGTACCTACGGAACTTATATATATTGTGGTTATACATGTTTTATAAATATGTCACTCCTACGGAGTTAGAAAAAGTAAAATCCCGTAGGGATGGCATATTTGTAGAACAATAATGTATTAGGAAAATTAAGCCCCGTAGGTGGCGAAATATTTTGAAACCGTTAATAAAACAGTACGATTAATCTATGGGACAAAAATTTTAACCGGACAACAGTAAAATAAAATAATGAACTATAACTTTTATTATAAAGATAATTTCAACTGACCACGTATTTGAAAGAATTTCTTAAATTCAGTATATAAACTAAACAGTTTAAAGAGCTTATTATTAGTTATAATAGGGCTTGAGCCATCATGATGAAAAAGAATATCATAAAAATATTTTCTATCAGATTCTTTTAATTTATTAATAGATGCTTTTAATTTTTCAACATTACCGTTTGTAATATTTCTTTATTATACAAATTTAAATTATAAATGAAAATTTAATTTTATTTTTTCTTTCAGTCCATTCGGATACGCAAATAAAAGATTCTTTTTATCAAAATCTGGTTTTACTTTATGAAAAACACGATGGTGATTGGGACAAATGATCATAATATTCTCTGAATTATTATTCATTGAGATTGTGAAAAAATCAATATGATGCCCTTCTACAATAATTGAATTGTATTTATAACCAAAATCATTACCGCAAAGTTGGCATTTGTATTTATATAGCAATTTAAGATTATCAGAAATAGAATTATCAAGTCTCCGAATTTTTACAAACTTCTGTTTTTGCACGATAGTGGCCGTTTCATCAATTTTTTTATAATTTGTTTCATAAAGAATTTCATCTTCTTCAAATTTATGCAATAACTCCTTAGAAACAGAAATATCCTCATTCGTTATACAGTCAGCATAAAAAATATCTTCATTTTCAGTAGAATAAAGTGCAATGTATTCTTTAAGATTTTCTGGCGTTCTTATTGGTGTTTTCTTTTTATTTTGTTCTTCCTTTTTTAATTTGAGATAGTTGTAGCTTTTATAAAAAATATTACGAAGTACATTTGCAATAGGACTGTTTGAGGAATAGCGAATTTGTAACAATTCTTTATGATTAGGATATTTATTCGAATCAAAATTTATATTTATTAAACGTGCATTATAAATTTGATTTTCAATAATGATTTTAATATCTCGTTTATCGCCTTTTTTGAGTTGATTTTTTATGGTCTCATAAAATTGTACTTGAATTGATACGGGAATATTAAAACCATCGTTTAATAATGACCAATCGATTACTTTCTTATAAATATAATTATGCAGGTTCTTCATTTTTTTATTTTAAAAAATCCTTTCAAATAACTTCTGTAATTCATCTTTTACAACATCATATACCGGAAGCAGACCACCTGGAATTTGATGAGCCAGGCTGTTAATCCATGCAGAGCGTAAGGCTTTGTCATTATCAAAGCAAAAATAATTTCTTCATCCTTAACAAACATATAATTTTCTAAAGTGTTTTAATATATCCCTGAAAACACCATCAAAATCGGGTAAATCGTGAACCTGATTACTGAGATATGTTTCCCACATTGATTTGTATTTTGCTTCTTTTGCTGAGACTTTTTCAATCAGTTCGGCAGGATTGAAGCCTTTATGCTTTGCCTTTTTTGAAAACTCAGCAGAAAATTCAGTAATATCGAGATTGTCAACTTCAAGTAAGAACCATAAGTCGTAAATGTCGCGTGGTTGAGTACGTTCCATGAGCGAACGCATTTTTTCGGTGAGCACTTCCGGTTTTGCATAACACAAAACCGAAAAGGGTTTTGTAAGGTCGGAATATACCTGAAATATTGAAGTATCGGGTGTTTTAAAAGTAATTAATTCGTTCCGTGTTAAATCAACTTTCAGGTCTTTTTTACCAAACAAGCCGCCCAGCGGACCACCATAAAGCATATAAAAATTCACATTCCCTCTATCGAAAAGGGTTTCGGGCTTGCGCTGCAAAGGGATGTTGGCTTCTTCGCGGACAAATTCAAAAAGGGATTCAAATTCTTTAAAAATTTTCTCATTATCAATCGCATCATCCACCAAAGTGAAATCCAAATCTTCTGAATAGCGATAGTCAATAAAATAAGCCTTTTTGAGAACAGTACCACCTTTAAAAATAAGATTTGAATGAAGGAATGAGTTTTGAGAAATTCCGTAAAGAATCCATGAAATGACATAATCCTTTTCTATCTGGCCGTCCTTGACTTTATTGATAGTCGCTAACTTTTGTATTTCTCCGGGTTTGATCATTTTTAATTTCCAAGTGATGATAAAATCGTTTCTGGATCTATATTTTGCTGAATGCGCCAGCGTGATGCCATTTTACCTTCTTTTGGCAATGATGGATCAAGCAGCGTGAATGCTTCGGTACGAAATTTAAATAACTTTTTGATTAGGGGTGTGCTTATTTCCAGAAGTTCTAAAAGATAACCTAAACGTTTAATAACAGACTGATTGCCGAACTGTATTGAATAGTCATGTAATTTTTGAAAATCAATATTAGTGCGGGCTTTGAACAGGGCTTTCGCAATTTCGACAATGCCACCGGCATAGAAAGGCATAAACAAACAATCAATAAAAGTTTTTTCAATATCGCTGCACTTTACTTTATTAAAGCTGTCAATCCATGTGTTTTTTGCCCCGAAAAAGTGTATCTGGTTATGATAGACAAATTGATATTCGATGTTTTTTACCTGCAAGGATTTTTTCTGTTGCCTTTTGCTTATAACAATCTGTTCTTTTAATGCCGGCTGAGTGGTGAGGCTGTGGATTGACAAGGCGCTATAGTAACCAATATAATAATCACCATTTTCAACCAGATGAGATGCCGTGATGTGCCAATCGGGCTGGTAGGTATCGGAAGCCTTATCATAAGGAATGATGTGGTAAAGGCCGTCCTTAATGCGCATGAGCAGGCCACGGGAAACCATCTGCCTTAATAATTCATTAACAGCACGGGGATCGGAAGATGACAGAATTTGTTTTGCCTCGTTCACATTGAAAAACTGCTTGTCCTGAGCATTAAGTTCGGCAAGGAGAATAGCAGAAGGGTCTTTTAATGTTTTATGTTTCATTCTTGTATAACAATATCAAAACTTGCTTTTCATGTATAAATAATAACAAAAATAAAAATACTTTTTGAATAAAAAGCATTTCATAGAAAAAGATATAAGAAAAAATTATGGTTGAATATATGATGTCCGTCTTTTTTATTCCGGCAGCACCACCGGAAAATCATATTTGAATTGATTTATTTCAGGTTTTTCTATAATGTGCGACAGGAAGTGGGAATATGCATCAGTGAACGAATAATTGTCGGCATTGTAATAATCTTTCTGAAGCGGGCGGTTACCAATGGATCCCATATCGATAGATGTTGTGTTGTATTCCTCAAGCTCAATAGCATCCACAATTTTGCTGAGAACGGGCATTTGTCCGTATTGTTCACGCAGCAACAAGTCGGCAACCTTATCGGCAAGAGTAATAGTTAAGCGCCTGTCGTAATCCTGGCATTTGCCTGAGCGCGGATAATAACCGGTAATTTGTGCCCTCGCTTCTATGCCCAGCCTCCGGCTTATTTCGGAAGCAATAACACCACTAATGCCTCCGAATCTCGGATGTCCATATTCATCCACTTCGGAACTTGCATATACAACATCTATTTTGTCTTTTGCAGCATCGTACCAGCGTACACCTTCCGAAACAGCCACCACGATTGCCTTTTTGGGCGAACTCAGATAAGCTTCTTTCACTTTTTCAAAAAACACATCTTTGCGTTCTTTTGTTATTTCGACTTCGGGAACCAACGATATTTCGGCTCCGCCAAAGTATGCACCACCGGTAAGCCAGCCTGCATCACGCCCCATTACTTCAAGCACACAGATGCGCTGGTGCGACTCACAGGTAGTCCGTATCCGGTTTGCAAACTCCATGATTCCCTTTACCGCCGAAGGGAAACCCGGGCAAAGCACTGCCTCAATTTCTTTTCCTTTATATGTATGAATTGTGCGGGTGCGTAAATCATTATCAATTGTTTTCGGGAAACCGATTACTGGAATGCCTTCTGTTTCATAAAGTTTTTTGGCAGCCCCGTTAGTATCATCTCCACCAATTGATACCAGAACATCTATCTTATATCGCTGAAGATTTTTTAATATTTGCGGAACGCGGTTTTCAGGATTTTTCTTTGTAGGAAAAGGATTTGTGCGACTCGACAGCAGCGCCGTTCCTCCATACAAACCATCATAAGGGTGGTGCGTGAGGTTAATAATATCGCCATCGCCCAGCAAGCCTTTCCAGCCTTTACGAATACCATACACTTTAAAACCCAGCATTGATGCCCGGTTTCTAATAGATTCAATACTTGAATTGAGAGCGGGAGTGTCGCCTCCGCCGGTTAAAATAGCTAATGTTTTTTCGCTGAAAATTTTGTTTTTCGGTTTCATATTCCCTGATTTTATTAAAACAAATATAAATTATTTCTTTAAAATGATTTAAACTACTATATATTTTTAAAAAGATTGCTTCACCCTCCTTCGTCGGCTTCGCAATGACGTCATTGCGAGGAGTTCGCCGTGGCGAACGACAAAGCAATCTATTCGACATATCACTCTTAACACAACAGTAGTTTAAAAATAATTACAAACTTTTTAAGTAAGCAATTATCTTTTCACCCAATACTGTTGCAAGTTTTATCTTCGATTCTTCAGTCCAGCCTGCAATATGCGGAGTAAGTATTACTTTATCAGAACTTACAAGATACTGCCATGGTTCAGGAATATCTTTGCTGCTAAGTTTTTCAAAAGAAGTTTCTTCATATTCTATTACATCCAATGCGGCGCCTTTTATTTTACCTGATTTTAATGCATTTACAAGATCATCTGTTTTCACAACGGGTCCGCGTGATGTATTAATAAGCCAGATATTTTTATTGAAATTATTGAAAAAGGCTTCGTCCGCCATATACCATGTTTCTTCAGTAAGCGGAACATGCAGGCTAAGAATATCAGCATTTACAAAGATATCCTGAAGCGAAACTTCTTTTACAAATTCATCCGAATAATTGAATTTATATTTATCGTAAGCGATCACATTCGTTTCAAAACCCTTGAGTTTTCGGGCAAATGCGCTGCCTGTATTTCCGTATCCGATAATGCCGATTGTTTTTCCTTTTACCTCAACACCGCGGTTTTCTTCACGATTCCATTGTCCCTGCCGCACTTCTTTATCTGCTCTGAAAAAAGTATTCATCAATGCAATAAGCATTCCTATCGCATGTTCGCCTACCGCATCTCTATTGCCTTCGGGAGAATTAAAGCATCGTATCCCTTTGCTTCCGGCATATTCCACATCTATGCTTTCCATGCCGGCGCCCACCCTGCCAATAAATTTCAGGTTCGGCGCTCTATCAAGCAATTCCTTATCCATCCTCATCCTGCTGCGAATAATGATTCCCATATAATCTCTGATGATTGCAATAATTTCTTCTCTGCTCTTATTTGTAAAAATATCACAGATAAATCCTTCTTCTTCCAGCATTTCCCTGAGGCAGGGATGTGTTGAATCAATAAAAAGTATTTTATTTTTCTTGTTGCTCACTAATAATCTTAAATTATTCAGCACGAAATTAAATAAAATCAATATTTCCTGCAAATCAAAATAATATTTAACCATTCATTGCCCTTTTCCATTAAAAAATAAAATCTTACTTTTACTTCATATTATATTACGCGTATAAGTACATTTGTGAATTGATTCATTGAAACATAATGGAACAACTGACAGCTTTTTGGGATTTTTTTAAAGAACTAGTGAATCCGGAAAGTATCATTATGTATGGTGGTTTTTGGTTTTTGCTGTTTGTTGTATTTGCTGAAACAGGCTTATTTGTTGGATTTTTTCTTCCCGGTGATTCTCTTTTATTTACCGCCGGGCTACTTACCGCTACCGGAATAATTGATATTCCTGTTGTTTTTGTTGCGGAGGGTATATGTTTTGCGGCAATAGCAGGTAATTCCACCGGATATGCATTTGGGAAAAAGGCCGGACGGGCTATCTTTAAACGAAAGAAGAGTTTTTTCTTTAAACCCAAACATCTCAGGGTGGCAAAAGATTTTTATGAAAAACATGGCGGAAAAGCGATTATACTGGGTGCTTTTTTGCCTATTATCCGAACTTTTGCTCCTATTGTGGCTGGCGCTGTTGAACTTGAGTACAAGAAATTTGTTTTTTTAAATATCATTGGAGCGGTGATATGGTCGAATATCATGGTGCTTTCAGGGTATTTCATGGGAAGATATATTCCGGGAGTAAAAAACTATCTCTCTTATATTGTTATTTTCCTTGTCGTTATTACAGCTATCCCTATTATCACTACAATTATCAGAGAAAGAAAAAAATTGAAAGAAGAAAAAAAGATTCTGAAATCGAATAACAACACATGAAAGTTACAACACCTGTCAGTGTATCAAAATACAAGCTTTTTCTTATTTCAATAACAATTGCATTTCTTTCGGTTGCTTGTCATACCACTAAAAACACGAACAAGTCATCAAAATCGAACATATCCTCCTCCGAATTCTATAAAAAATATTCTGAAAAACTCGGCGTAGAACTAACAGGAAAAGAAGACAAAAAATTTATTGAAGCTATTGCCGGTTGGCTTGGCGCTCCTTATGTTTACGGCGGCAATTCAAAAAAAGGGACAGACTGTTCCGGATTTGTTCAAACATTATATAAGGATATTTACAACATCAGTCTGTACCGTGCAATAGCCGACCTTGTAAAAAACTGTGACCTTATTGAAAAAAAAGATATAAAAACCGG
>JBBAAT010000080.1:0-10009 GCA_041658145.1 Bacteroidales bacterium
TGAAAAGATGGTTATTAGAAAAAACCAGTCCGAAAATGAAAAACCATGTTCTTAAAAAATTCTTCTCAAAGCCATGGGGTCCAAGAAGAAACATTCCAGTGATTCAATCAAAATCATTTAATCGCCTGTGGAAGGAACAAAGAGGGAAATTAAAATAAGGGTAACTACTAAGTAGCTTATTAATTATAGCCACAGATTCACAGATTTAAAATTATTCTTTTTGTAATGAATTTATCTTCGGAATCCGCCTTAGGCGGATTATAATCTGTGAATCTGTGGCATTTTCAATTTATATCTGCTGCTGAATAGTTACGTAAATTTGCAAACGAAAAGAAAAAACATGAGATACAGGAAAGAAGAAAAGTCGAAACGACATATACGCACAACCCATGATACTAAATTTGGAGCTAAGAAAATTATTAAAAAAACTTCTAAAAAATACAAAAACGACGGTTTAAAAGAAGAAAAATCAGAACGGCCCAAACGCATAAATCCGGTTAAAAAATTTGGAGCCCGCCTACCCGCTTCGCAGCGGGGCGAGCCGGCAAGGCAGGCAAAAAAAATTGTCAGAAAAAATATTAAAACCACTAATGATGAAGGTTTAATAAGACTTAACAAGTATATCGCAAATGCAGGAATATGTTCGCGCAGAGAGGCGGATGAGCTTATTGCCAACGGTGTTGTTTCGGTAAATGGTAAAATTATAACCCAATTGGGAACGAAAATTTCTGCCGACGATAAAGTACAATTTGGCGGAGAAACCCTGAGAAAAGAAAAGCCTGTTTATCTCCTTTTAAATAAACCCAAGGATTACATCACTACAACAGATGATCCTGATGGACGCAGGACTGTAATGGCATTAATAAAGAATGCCTGCAGGGAAAGAATTTATCCGGTAGGTCGCCTTGACCGTGCTACAACAGGCTTGCTGTTATTTACAAACGATGGTAACCTCGCGAAGAAATTAATGCATCCACGCTTTGTAGTGAAGAAAATTTATCATATAGAACTTGATAAAAATTTTACAAAAACCGACATGGAGAAAATAGCAGGTGGTATTGAACTCGAAGATGGTATTGCTAAAGTGGATGCTATTGCTTACGATAATGAAGTAGGAGATAAAAAAAGCATAGGAGTGGAACTTCATTCCGGGAAAAACAGGGTTGTTAGAAGAATATTTGAAAGCCTCGGCTATAAAGTAGTTAAACTCGACAGGGTATATTACGCCGGGCTAACAAAGAAAGACCTTACCAGAGGAAGATGGAGGTTTTTAACGCAGATGGAAATTAATATGCTAAAAATGATCCATTGACCATATAATTTGTTTTTCAGACATTTATGGACAAAGCAAACACTTCAACAATAATAAAGAAAAAAGGCTTGAGATACTGGAAGTATATCAAAAGGATTTTATTATCCATCTTTATCTTTTTCCTGGTACTTATTGGGTCAGCGGTTGTTATTGTTTATTTTTATCAGGATTCCATTAAAAAGTTAATTGTTGACCAGATAAACAAACAACTCACTACCGAAATACAGGTAAAAGAAGTGGAAATTTCTGTTTTTCGGAAATTTCCGGATGTTTCTTTAACGTTTACAGATGTAACAGCTAAAGACGCCATTAAATTTGCCAATAAGGGAAATCTGTTAAAAGCGGATGATATATATTTACAATTCAGTATATGGGATCTATATAAAAAGAATTACAGAATAAGGAAAATAGAAGTAAAAAATGCTTTTATAAATCTTGTTGTGTTTAAAGATGGAAGCGATAACTACCATTTCTGGAAAATTGATACCACTTCAAATGAGTCATTTTCTTTTGATCTGCAAAAACTTGTATTCAATAATGTAGCTATACGTTATAAGGATTTTTCGGCAAATCAGGATTATTCATGCATTGCTAAGGATATGGTCATTAAAGGAAAATTCAAAAACGATCAATATACAATGTATGCGAACGGCGACTTGTTTGTGAATTATGTAAATGTTTCAGGAATAAATTATTTCCCTTTAAAAAGTTCAACTATTAATCTTGTGTTGAATGTTAATCAAAATACCGGCACTTATACATTCACGGAAGGAAGCATTAATATCGGGAACTTAAAATTTGATGTAGCCGGGAACGTGGTTTATGACGAAAAGCAGGAAAGCCTTGATATTACCGTAAAAGGAATGGAATTAAAACTCCAGTCGTTCATTAATGAAATACCTGTTGAATACAAAAAATATTTTGATGATTATAAAGGAAAAGGCGAATTTTATTTTCAGGCTGTTATTAAAGGCTCAATCGCAGGTAATAATATTCCGGTAATAAAAGTAGATTTTGGTATAAAAAACGGACAATTTATTCAGAAAAAATCTGATATTTCACTTGAAAATGTGAGCTTTGCCGGAGAGTTTACAAATGGAAATGGAAAAACGATCAACTCGTCTGTTTTAAAAATCAAAAATTTTCGTTCTAAACTCAAATCAGGTACTTTCGAAGGCGATCTGATTATTAAAAATTTTGTTCAACCTGAATGGGACCTGGTAATGGACATGAAAATGGACATAAAAGACTTACAGGAATTTCTGAAAGTTGATACAATTTCTTCTGTTACAGGCAACATGGAAATGAAAGTCTCTTTTAAAGGAAAGGTAAATTCTTCGGGAAGCTTCACAACAAAAGACTTTATCAACAGTAAAACATCGGGAACATTAAAAATAATAAATGTTGATTTTGCTTTTAAAAATGATACTAAAAAATGCACCGGAATCAACGGAGAATTTCAATTCAGCAATAATGACCTGATTGTTGATAAACTTTCAGGGAAAGTGCTAGGCAGCGATTTTTCGTTAAAAGGATATTTAAGAAACCTTTTATCTTACCTGTTCCTTGAAGATCAGAAACTACTCATTGATGCCGATCTGACTTCTGTAAACATTGACCTTGATGAGTTATTAGAGAATAAAACCACATCCCACGATACAGCCTACAAGCTTTCATTTTCGGATAAACTTGACCTGAAACTGAATATTAATATTGGGAAACTTGATTTCAAAAAATTCAATGCCACGGGTATTTCAGGAAAGGTCAGGATGAAAAACAAACAGTTACTTATCAATCCATTGACTTTCAGTTCTATGGATGGTGAAACAGAAGGGCTTGTAATGATCGACGGATCTCAAAAAGAGAAATTACTGATCAGTTGCGATGCGAAGATAAAAAATGTAAACATCACAAAACTTTTTTATGAATTCGGAAATTTCGGGCAAAACAGCATGAAAGATGAAAACCTGAAAGGTATTGTTACATCGGATGTTCAATTTGCAGGTGTCTGGAGCAATGATCTAAAACCCGATCAGGACAAGATATATGCAAAAGCCGATATTAAAATTGAAGAAGGAGAATTATTAAATTATGCTCCAATGAAAGGTTTGTCTAAGTTTCTGAAAATCAGCGATCTTTCTGATGTTAAGTTTACAACACTTCATAACCAGATTGAAATAAAGAACAGAACAATTCATATCCCTGCCATGGAGATCAAGTCAAGTGCGATAGACATAGTTGCATCAGGCGAACATACATTTGATAATGAAATTAATTACCGCTTAAGAATACTTCTTTCGGAACTGCTTGCACAAAAAGCGAAAAAAGCGAAAAAAGAAAATGAAGAATTTGGTGTGGTAGAAGATGATGGTTTGGGTAAAACAACATTGTATATTCTTGTAACAGGCACAGTCGACAATCCTATATACAAATATGACGCTAAGGGGATTAAAGCAAAAATAGCAGTTAATTTTATCAAAGAAAAACAAACTCTGAAAACCATATTAAACGAAGAATTCGGGTGGTTTAAAAAAGATTCCACAGTTGTAAACAAAACGAATGAACAAAAAAATAAAGTCAAGCCGAAAAACAAAGAAAAAGAAGATCTGAAAAAACAGGAAGATGGAAAATTTATCATTGAATGGGATGATGAGATTGAAATAAAAAAAGATATTAATTGATATTAAGAAATTCATAGATATTATACTAAAAACGGGATAAATTTGTACATTTTTTCAAACAGGTAATTGGTAAATCTGTAATCAGTTATCAGTAAGTCGGTAATCAGTAATTGGTAAGGGAAATGAAATACGTAAAAAATTTGCAACAAACGATTGCTCAACACTGATCACCGAATACCAATTTTACCGAATACCAATTTTACCGATTACTTATTTTTGCCGATTACCAAAATTAGAAATGTAACAATTTATCTCTTGTGAAGTATAATCATCATTAATACAAAAAGTCTTGGATATCTACGTACAAAAACGAAAATGGAAATGGCTGTTGCTGGCTTTTGCGTTCCTGATCATAGGTGCTTCGCTTTGGTACACCAATATTTTAGTGGATAAGATTGCCAAAGATGAAAGGAAAAAAGTTGAAACATGGGCTGATGCAGTTCAGAAAAAGGCAAGTCTGGTAAGGTATACAGAAGAATTCTTTGAGAAAATAAAAATTGAAGAACGCAAAAGAGTAGAACTTTGGGCTGAGGCGACAAAACGACTGATAGAAGCCGATAATACAGAAGACCTGACTTTTTATTCCGAAATTATTTCCGGAAATATCAATATTCCCGTTATTCTTACAGATGAAGAAGGTAATATCACAGCCGCTAAAAACGTGGATTTCAATACCGACAGTGTAAAAATATTTTCGGATAATCTTAGAAAAGAATACACCATATATGAACCTATCGTTGTAACTTATGGGTGGAAAAAAAGTTATTTATTTTATAAAGAATCAAAACTCTTCACCGGCTTGCGCGACGTTCTGAACGACCTGATAAAATCATTCATTTCCGAAGTAGTTATCAATTCCGCATCAGTTCCGGTAATTATTACCGACAGCAGTAAATCAAAGCTCATAGCTTATGGCAATATAGATTCTGCCAGGATAAATGATAAGGAATTTATGAATGACATGATCTCAGCTATGAATTTACAAAATAATCCAATTGAAATAGACCTTTCCGGACATGGTAAGAGTTATGTGTTTTATAAAGATTCTTTTCTGCTCACACAATTGAAATATTATCCTTATGTCCAATTTTTCATTATAGGGCTTTTTCTTCTCGTTGCTTATTTTCTGTTCAGCACTGCACGTAAAGCGGAACAAAATCAAGTATGGGTTGGAATGGCAAAAGAAACCGCCCATCAGCTTGGAACTCCTTTGTCGTCGCTGATGGCGTGGGTTGAAATATTAAAAATAAAAAACCTTGATAAGGAAACAATTAACGAAATAGAAAAAGATGTTCATCGCTTTGAAATAATCACACAGCGGTTTTCAAATATCGGTTCACTCATCAGGCTTGATAACGAAAATATTATCAAAACGGTTTATAATGTCATTGATTACATGCAGGCAAGGACATCCAAAAAAGTTTATTTTTCCGTTAACTTACATAGAGAGCATGAATGCTATGTTCCGCTTAATCAACCTCTTTTTGAGTGGGTGATAGAAAACCTTTGCAAGAATGCAATAGATGCTATGGATGGAGAAGGCAGGATAAATATTACCATTACTGATGAAGACAAACATATTATTATAGATGTTACTGATTCAGGAAAAGGGATCCCGAAATCAAAATTCAAAACTGTTTTTAAACCAGGTTATACAAGCAAACCAAGAGGCTGGGGACTTGGTCTTACATTATGCAAAAGGATTATAGAGATATACCACAGTGGAAAGATATTTGTCCGTTCTTCAATACCTGGCAAGTGTACTACATTCAGGATAGAATTGAAAAAAAATTCACCCGGGAAAATATAAATTTTATTCTTTTAAAAAAAAATAATTAATTTTGCCGACCTTTAGGAAATAACTGATTTATACTATGCCCGGACATAAAATGCATTATTATTTGATTGGTTTTTTGTTTGTGGTTAATAGCTGTTGGTTTGCCTGCCTTGCCGGTAGGCAGGGTTTTTTGGTTATGGTTTTAGGAAAACCCAATAACAATAGACCTTTTACTAAACCAATTGCAATGAACCTCAAACCATTGACCTTAATATTTTTCAATTATTTTAATCCATAACTCACGTTACACATAACATTTTTTCAATATGAAAGTATATCAAACGAACGAAATCAGAAATATTGTACTTATTGGCGGTGCAAAATCAGGCAAGACTACCCTTGGTGAATCCATGCTTTTTGAAGGTGGCGCAATCAGCAGGAGAGGCTCGGTTGAAGATAAAAATACAGTATCAGATTACAGGGAAATAGAACTTGAAAGACAGAGTTCCGTTTCTTCAACAGTTCTGTATGCTGAATTTGAAGGGAAAAAAATTAACATCATAGATGCTCCCGGTTTCGATGACTTCATAGGCGACGTTGTTTCTGCCCTGAAGGTTTGCGATACAGCCATTATGGTTGTCAATGCGCAAAATGGCGTTGAAGTTGGCACTGAAATTACATGGAGGTTCACTTCAAAACATCACTCACCTGTTATCTTTGCAGTTAACCAGATGGATCACGATAAAGCCAATTTTGACGAAACCCTTCGTCAGTTCAAACAGTTCTTCGGCGAGAAAGTCGTTCCCGTGCAATATCCTGTTAACAGTGGCGCTTCATTCAATACCGTGATAGACGTGCTGAAGATGAAACAGTGCAAATTCACGCCGGGTTCAGACAAAGTTGAAATAACTGATATCCCTGACACTGAAAAGGGCAAAGCAGAAAAACTCCATAGTAAATTGATCGAAGCGGCGGCTGAAAGTGATGAAAAATTAATGGAAAAATACTTCGAAGAAGGGACTCTTTCTGAGGAAGAATTGCTGAAAGGGATTAAACAAAGCATCCTGAAAAGAGATTTGCACCCTGTACTTTGTATATCCGCAAAACAGGATACAGGCGTTGCACAATTGATGAGGTTTATAAATGATTTTGTTCCTGCTCCGAACGAAGTACCTGCACAAAAAACCACCGATGGCAAAGAATTAAAATGTAGCACGCAGGGTACTGCTTCGGCATACATTTTCAAGACTACTCTTGAGCCTCATCTTGGACAGGTATCATATATTAAACTTTATTCCGGCGAAATTATTGAAGGAATGGATATGATAAATGTCAATACCAGTTCGAAAGAAAGATTTTCGCAGTTGTTCATCGTAGCCGGAAAAACACGCAACAAAATAGAAAAAATTGTTGCCGGTGATATTGCAGCTACAATTAAGCTAAAAGATACGCACACAAATAACACCATTAATTCAACCAAAAATCCAAATGATGAAATTGAACCGGTTGTTTATCCTGAACCAAAATTCAGAACGGCAGTAAAGGCAAAAAATCAGTCGGATGAAGAAAAACTTGGAGCCTTGCTTAAAACAGCCCGCGAAGAAGACCCCACTATTTTAATTGAACATTCCATGGAATTGAAACAGATCATTTTTCAGGCTCAGGGTGAACTGCAAATGACTGTATTCAAATGGAAAATTGAAAATCAGGATAAAATTGCGATAGAGTATTTTCCGCCAAAAATTCCATACAGAGAAACGATAACAAAATCAGCAAAAACTATGTATCGTCATAAGAAACAATCAGGCGGCGCAGGTCAGTTTGGCGAAGTTTACATGATGATAGAACCATGGTACGAAGGTAAGCCGGATCAGAAAGAATTTCCTATCAGGGGCAGGGATGAGATAAAATTAAACTGGGGCGGAAAACTCATGTTTCACAACTGTGTTGTAGGAGGCGCTATTGACGCCCGCTTTCTGCCTGCTATTCTTAAAGGTGTGATGGAAAAAATGGAGGAAGGTCCTTTGACAGGTTCTTATGCACGCGATATTGTTGTAAGTGTTTATGACGGTAAGATGCACCCTGTTGATTCCAACGAAATTTCTTTCAGACTCGCAGGACGTAATGCTTTTAAAGAAGCATTCAAAAATGCAGGACCAAAGATTCTTGAACCTATTTATGAAGTGGAAGTGATTATGCCTTCGGAAAGAATGGGTGATGTAATGACCGACCTTCAAGGCAGAAGAGCCATCGTACTTGGAATGGACAGCGAAGCCAATTACCAAAAAATCAGGGCGCGTGTTCCTCTTGCCGAAATGAACCGTTATTCTACGGCATTAAGTTCTGTTACCAGCGGTCGTGCTACTTTCGGGATGAAGTTAGCCGATTACCAGCAGGTTCCGGGCGATGTACAGGAACAATTGCTGAAAACTTACGAAGCGGAGCAAAAAGACGAAGAATAGAAATTATTCGTTACTATTCACCCATTTGTATATAGTATGCAGGAGGCAGCGGCAGGAGGCACTTGGCGGTCACGAAACTACTTCCTGCCTCCTGCTGCTGCCTCCTGCATACTACCTGAATAGTTACAATTATTCTGAATATATTGAAAACGCTCCGATAATTCGAGGCGTTTTTTGTTATTTCTTAAAAAAGCCCTTCTTCCTCCTTCATATTCTCGTACCCTTCATCAACTAATAAATCCGGCATGTCTGAAGCGGCTACGGCAAGTTTATCGCAAATTTCATTTTCGGTATTGTCAGCATGGCCCTTTACCCAAACAAAATTAACATTGTGCTTTTCATATACTTTTAAAAAACGCAGCCAGAGGTCAACGTTCTTCTTTTTTTTAAAGTTCTTGCGAACCCATTCCTGTAGCCATCCTTTTTCAACGGCTTCAACAACATACTTTGAGTCGGAATAAATAGTTACGTTGCTTCCTTCGTTCTTTAATGTTTCCAGCGAAATAATCACGCTTAACAACTCCATACGGTTGTTAGTGGTGAGGCGGTATCCCTGTGATAGTTCCTTGCGATGATTGCCGGATATTAATACAACGCCATAACCACCTTTTCCGGGGTTACCCTTAGCGCTGCCGTCAGTGTATATGGTGATTGGCTGGGACATGGTTTATAGTTTTGTGATCTTTATGAGAAGGCTGTAACCCATAAGTTTATTGTCTTTGTAAGGGTTTTCGTTAAATGCAATTACAGGAAGCAATCCCTGAATTTTAAGAGCCAAAACTGCAGCCACAATTATTCGTTCATTAAAATTAATAGAGCATTTTCTTTATCCTGTTCTTCTTTATCTCATTTGAATTATCGCAGATAAAATATGTATACATATATGGTTTCAGTAAAATATCGCCAAATATACTACACCATATATTAATAATTTTTCGTACTACTTTTTTGGGGAATGAAATTTTATTAATCATAAATATTTTGATAGGATACTTTTTTTCAAACAATCTAAAATATCGGTTTGGCATAGAAGATGAGTCTTTGGGATATTTTATATTTCCGTTTTGGATATCATTTACGCTTGCCAAATTATTATTAGTTGTTAGAAATAGTTGATTATAAAACGGGTCCAACATTCTGTATTTGTCATTTAATTGTAATTCGCAAACAGAATGATGTGAAACACTGTCGTATCCATAAAGAAATAACAAATTGCCTTTAATTCCGCTTATCCCCGCGAGAGTTATCAATACATTCACTTGCTGGTCGCAGTAACCAACGCCATCTATAATAATATCAAATGGATTCCCATCTCTTAATTTAAAGTTTTGAGGCGGCGCAGAAATATTTTCTATTACAAACATGTAAATCTGTATTATCCTTGCGGAATCATCTCTGCAACCTGTTGTTAATTTATCGGATAATATCCCGTATGATATTTCTCTGAAACAAAAATCTCTTTTTTTAGTTCCTGAAAACAATGTGATAAATGGAATAAGATAAAAACATATTAATACCAATAGAATGTATAAGATAATTTTTTTTAAAAATTTAAAACACGCTAAATTCATTAGTTGTCATTTTTTACGAAGTCCTTCGCTGTTTACTGTCATTTCCCCTGTTAGTTTTTGTCAAGATGTTCAATTAAACTGTCCTGTTTTAGCCTTCTGACTAACGTTTTTTATTTTGCTTAATAATCAACTAATTGCAAAACCAAGTTCGTCAGGTTTGAGTTCAAATTTAGTTATATTTTTTTTGATACGAGCAACTAATTTCA
>JBBAAT010000081.1:0-9961 GCA_041658145.1 Bacteroidales bacterium
GGAACATTGGAAATAATTATAATCCTTGTGATTGTTCTTTTATTATTTGGCGGCAGAAAAATCCCTGAACTGATGAAGGGATTAGGAAGAGGCGTTAAGGAATTTAAAGATGCTTCTAAAGGAGAAGCAGCCCGCCTTGACCGGACGGGCAGGTCCGTCCAAAAATAGTGAATAACTCACCATAAAGGTGAAGCGAGAAACAAGTTAGCGTTCATTGGTAAAAAAACAACACAGCAACAAATAAATGAGTATTAAACTTTAGATTTAATAATTATGAAAAAGACAACAAAAATTTGCATTTTCCCATTAATCATAATGGGGTTTGTATTAATTCTTACAAATAGTTGTAAGAAAAAAGATGACAATAACAATAATACAACATTGACAGGACAAGTGCCTGTTTTGACAACACCCAATTCAGGTTGCGATTGCGACTGCGGAGACAGAGGCTGGATTCCGCTAAATTCAAAAATTCAGGTTAATAAGAACAATAGTATTTCCATTCAAGCCCCGACAGGATGGATATATATTGGATATAAAAAAGGAACAACACAATTATTAAAGGCTACGAGTGGAGGTACATCAGTTTCATGCACATGTAACACTACTGGAAGTTGTTTGCCATTCACAGGAACTGGTCCAGGAGGTTCTACAAGTGGTTGCGCAGGTAACTGCACAAATTGTACAATGACACAAAGTGCAATAATAGGTGGAACAAATGTCAATTTTGAAAGCGGTGGATATATTAATATTGCGGACAGAGTTGATTTTGCGAACAAAGATATTCCGCTCCCTGCTGCTTTTAAAGCAATGTTTGATCTTCCTGAAGTGAAAAAAGCGTTAAAGGATTTTATTGATAAAACTTATGCGGGACTGCCTTTTCCAAAAGTAACACAGGGAAATGATTTTATTTCTGTTCCTGATGGTTATTCATTAGCTGCGGTAAGTATTTTCGGGAGAGCCGCAATGGTTCCTGTGCCAACTATTTCTTTAAAAACAACAGCAGCAGCAGGTGGAGGTACTGCATCGTGCAGTTGTACTCAAGGCACTTGCACTTTAGAATCGACAACCATACCATTCATTGGCAGTGCTTCATATTGCACCGGTTCTTGTTCGGGTACTTGTACTCTTTCTTCTGGTGCCATTATTGCAAATGGTGTTGTTGATGCGTTATACAGTGCTATTTCATTCCGATTTTAATTATAAAACTCTTTTTAAAATGAAAAAACTATCAATAATCGGGGCTGTCATATTCTCAACTCTTATATTATTTTCCTGCTCAACTAAAAATTCATTTGTTGTTGGAAAGTGGAAAATAGATGGTGTTGGCACAATGGATACTGCTTCGTCTAAAAACAATTTGCTTGCTTTCGGTTTATTATCAATGATGTCAAAGGACGTTGAATTTGAATTTTCCGAAAACGGCACTTTTCAAATTAGCAATCAAAATAAAAGCACTGTTTCAGGTACTTATACTATTTCAGATGACAGCAAGTCTTTGACATTAAAAGCAAATAATACGGAAGAAGGTTACGAAATAATAAAAAATGACGGAAAACAACTTCAGCTTAAATCTGTAAAAGACGCATCAGTAATAAATTTGAATAAAGAATAATTTTTAAAAAATATTTTTCAGTCAAACAAAAGCCCCGCACAAAGGCGGGCCTTTTGTTGCAATTATATCCGTTTTCCAGGACAAAATAGTTTAAATGAAAATGGTAGACACGGAAAAAACTGGACATGTGCGTGAAAGCACTGGCTATAACATTGGCTTGGAAGCAATGGCGGGTGAAGTGGTTAATTCACCATTCGTGCATTTAATAAACTTTAGTGCTAGTGGACAGTTTAGTGCTTCTAATCCGCCACTGCTCCAAGCCAAAAATCGTTATAGTTATAGTGGTTACTACAATTATTACAGATAGCGGATATCAGGTAGTATTAACATAATTACGAATCACGCAAATTGATTATTGGAAGAAATTGCCAATGTGACAATGCTTAAAGAAAAAGAATTGTAAATATTTATTATTAATATAAACTAAGTTATATTTTATGGGAAAAATAGGAACATTGGAAATAATTATAATCCTTGTGATTGTTCTTTTATTATTTGGCGGCAGAAAAATCCCTGAACTGATGAAGGGATTAGGAAGAGGCGTTAAGGAATTTAAAGATGCTTCTAAAGGAGAAGATAAAACAACAACCGATACAAAAACCACATCTGATAAGGATAATACACCTGCCGATACAGAAACAACCAAGAAATAATATAGATATTTCGTCTTTTGTCCGAATAGCAATATTCTTATTGATCTATTCACAGTGATACTACTTTTGAACAATTAAAGGCATCTCTAAAAACTGAAAATCAGCTTTACCCCTAACCCTAAAGAGAGGCTGATTTTCAGATGTTTCACCCTTTAGGGGTGGGGTAAAAAAACATCTGAAAATTAGTTTTTAGAGGTTCCCTTAAGTCAAGTCATTTTTTCTGATTTTACAATTTAAGAGCAATTTGGAGTGATACTTATTAACAACATCCTGTTGTTAAAAAATTGTTCAGAGGTTTTGTTTTTTACGAAAAGTTTGTATCTTGCAGGCTAAAAAGTGAAATAATATAACACCTTCGGGCGTTATTAATATTAAAGTCTATTATTAACAAATCTTTTCAGGCATGAAACATCTGAAAGTCTTACTATTCATTGTTATTTCGGCGTTTTATCTTTTTAGTCATTTATTAAATGCGCAGACTACAAAAGACACTATTCAAACTAAAAGCAATGCTTTTGTTATCTTAAAAGACAATCCTATTGTCGCTGCTCTCGACAGTCTTTCGGTATTAAAATGCTTCCAAAAATCTAATTTCGCCACAGATGTTAAAAATCTTAACAAATATAAATATGCAGTTGGCGACGTACCTGCTTTCGGCGATTCTGTCTATAATATCAGGATTGCAAAACTAAATGCTAAATCTCCTTTCGGATTGGTATACAATGAAGATGTAGAGGCTTTCATTAATTTATATGCAGTGAAAAAAAGACAAATGACATCTCGTATACTTGGTCTTTCGGAATATTATTTCCCGTTGTTTGAAACATATTTGGACAAATATCATTTGCCGCTCGAACTTAAATATCTTGCAGTTGTTGAGTCAGCCCTTAATTCTGTTGCAAAATCATCCGCCGGAGCTAATGGCTTATGGCAGTTTATTTATAGCACCGGTAAAATGTATGGTTTACAGGTAACATCATATACTGACGATCGTTGCGACCCCCTGAAAGCAACCATTGCAGCATGCGAACATTTTAGAGATTTATTTGCCATTTATAAAGATTGGTCATTAGTGTTGGCTGCGTATAATTCAGGCCCGGGTAATGTAAATAAAGCTATACGAAAAGCAAATGGAGAAATGGATTTCTGGAAGATAAAAAAATATTTACCCCGGGAAACACAAGGATATGTCCCCGCTTTTATTGCCGTAACGTATGTAATGAATTACGCGGCTGAACATAACTTATATCCAGTTGCCCCCGTCTTTATGAGTTATGATATTGATACAGTTACTGTGAAACAAAAACTCACTTTTGCACAAATATCAGAAGCGCTTAATATTTCTTTGGAGGATATAACGTATTTGAATCCTTGTTATAAAGAGAGTGTTATCCCTGCCTTTGGCGATGAAAAATATCCGTTGTATTTGCCTAAAAAACACATTGGTGATTTTATTACTAATGAAGTTTCCATATACAATTTCAAGACAAAAGCGATGTTGGAAGAAGAGAAAATATTAGCAGAAAAGCAAAAAGAAATTCATAGAAAAGACTCACTTCTTGCTCTTCAGAAACAACATACTTATAAAAAGAAATATGCCACGATAAATAAAATCCAGGATACTGTTAAGAATGATAAAACTACTGCTATTAATGCTAAAACCGAGAATGTGACAACCGGAGCCGTGGTTTATACTGTGAAATCAGGTGATTATCTGGGAAACATAGCTTCAAAACACAATTGTACTATTAATCAATTGCAGGCATGGAATAAGATGAAAAGCATAAATATTTATCCCGGCCAGAAACTTTATGTGCAGGATCCTTCATTAGTAGCAGATATAAAAGTAAAAAATTCCACTCCCGCCAATTCGCAAAATGCACAAGTGAAATATCTTTATTATATAGTTCAAAAGGGTGATACGCTTTGGGGAATTGCCAGCCGATACAAAGGCGTTACCGTAGAAGAGATTCAAAGGCTCAATAATCTTTCGGGTAAAGCCATGCTGTATGTGGGGCAAA
Source organism: Bacteroidales bacterium (assembly GCA_041658145.1). GTDB lineage: Bacteria > Bacteroidota > Bacteroidia > Bacteroidales > CG2-30-32-10 > JBBAAT01. The sequence continues at coordinate 4,290 of JBBAAT010000081.1, forward strand.
AATTAAAAGTGGCGGTAGGCAGTTAATTTGAGATTGCACTTGTTTCGAATTCGAACAAATATTACCTTTTTTTATTTCCCCCTTTTTTAATAGTTAATTGTTTAGTTTCACCACGTTGTTGGGTGGATGATTTTTTATAGAAAATTTAATTCATCACATCGTATAATTTTATACCTTTGCGTATAATACCATTTAGTATAATACCATTTGGTATAATACAAACGCAAGATTTTAAACATGAAGGATTCTCCTTTTATATACGGAACAACCGTAAGCAATAACTCTTTCACAAACAGAAAAAGTGAAACAGCTAAACTTCGCAGCAATTTGCTAAGCGGAATTAATACCATGATTATTTCGCCAAGACGTTGGGGGAAATCTTCATTGGTGGAAAAAGTTATATACGACATTAATAAAAAAAATAAAGAAATAAAAACTGTTATTATTGACTTATTCTCTGTAAGCAGTGAAGAGGAATTTTTGGAAACTTTTGCGCGGGAGGTAATAAAATCTTCTTCATCAAAATGGCAGGAATGGATGAGCAGCGGGAAAGATTTTTTTAAAATACTTATTCCAAAATTAAGCTTAGGGGTTGATCCTTTTACTGATTTCAGTTTGAGTTTTGACTGGAAAGAACTAAAGAAACATAGTGATGAAGTATTAGCCCTGCCCGAAACTATCTGCAAAAAGAAAGGTATAAAAATTATTGTTTGCCTTGATGAATTTCAGAACCTATCCTCCTTTAATGACTATCTGAATTTAGAAAAGAAAATGCGCGCTGCATGGCAACGCCAAAAATTTGTTACTTATTGCTTATACGGTAGTAAACGACACATGATGGCTGATATTTTTAATAACCCATCCAAACCATTTTATCGTTTTGGTGATATTATGCTGTTGTCTAAAATTGAATGTTATGATTGGGTGGCTTTTATTTGTAAAAGTTTTGCTGATAGCGGTAAATATATATCAGAGGATGATGCTGTAAATATTCCTGAATTAATGAAAAACAACTCATGGTATGTGCAGCAATTAGCCCATTACACATGGAATCTGACTCAAAAAACAGCCGGTAAAACAGAAATTGAAGCTGCTTTAAAAGAATTGATATATGCCAATACGCCATTTTATCAAAAATCGGTGGAAACAATCAGTTTAACTCAATTAAATTTATTAAAAGCTGTAGTAAAAGGTGAAACACAATTTACGAGTACTATTGTCATGCAACATTATCAATTGGGAACACCACGCAATGTGAGTAAGAACAAAACTTTACTTGTTAATAATGATTTGATTAATGAAGTAAATGGTTTGTATGAATTTGTTGACCCTGCTTTTGAACTATGGTTTAAAAAGCAATTTTTTAATCAAAATTACAACGTATAAATATGTGCAACAAGGCATCATAAAAAAATATTTTTTATTGACATAAGTGTAAGTTCACTAATATCTTTTACTTCTGAAAGCGTACTTTTTGCCAGGGTTTTTTTACATAGCGGACAAGCAGTAACTATTAAATCAGGCTTATTCTTTTGAAGGGCGGTTATGGTGTCCATCCTGATTGCATCACGCTGAACGGATGTAAGGTTAATGCCGCCCATGCCGGAACCGCAGCACATACTTAAACCCTTTTCATTCTTAATGGTTTGCAGGTTTACAATTTTTTCCAACAATTCTCTTGGTTCATTATATACACTGCATCCGCGACCAAGCTCACAAGGATCGTGATAAACAGCATTCAGCTCTGTTTTGTGAAGTTGTATTTTCTTTTCTTTCGCAAGCTGTAAAATGAACTGGCTGTGGTGAATTACTTCCATATTGCTTAATAAATAATCTTCTTTGAAAACTTTTAAACAAATAGGGCAAGAGGTAACTAAGGTTTTGGCGCCTGAATCAATGATAAGTTTGCGATTCTTTTCAATCAGTCTGTGCGCTTTGATAATTTCTCCCGAAACCATCAATGGCCTGCCACAACATATACTCCCGTCTTTGTCAATAAAATAATATTTTGTTGCTGATTCCTCAAATATTTTCTCCATCGCAATTTTTATGGATGGTGTAAGATGCGTCATACATCCTGCAAAATATAACACAGGAACAGTTGGCGCTGTAGCCGGCGAGATATAATCAAAATTATAGTTATTGGTCGAAAATTCAAATCGCTGAGATATCCTTATGTTATTTAAATTGATCCCAACCGGGCAATATTCCTGGCATCTTCCACACAGGAGGCAATCGAATGCTTTATTTTCTTTGACGGACTTATGTCTGATGGACTGCAAAAAATAAACACTTTGTGTGTCTTTTATTCGCGACGAAGTAAGAAGCTGGCATTTATCAATACATATTCCGCACCTTGAACAGGAATAAACCTCAACAGCGGAAAAAGAATTGTATATCTTGCAGTTCCTGATGCCAAAATTTCTCAAAAAGATCAACACAACTTCTGTAAAAATATGCATATATCTGGAATATGGCAGGGCAATAAGAAAAGCACAAAGAACAAATGAATAAGCCCACCAGGTTACGTACGAAAGGTTTTGCAAAGGCAGGAATAAGGCAAAAAAGTTTCCTGCAGTGCCGGTAAGAAATCCGCCATTGTGATACATCCCCGAGGTAAAACTTTCTGCAAGAAACCTCAGGGGAAAAATAAGCCAAAGGGCGATAAGAGCCATCCAATCGCCAATCTTAAGCTTTGTGGTTTTTTTCATCCCGAAAAAGCGGGAATATATCCTTTTAATAAATGCCAATACAACCCCCGATAGCACAAATAAAAGCAAGAAATCCATCAGGAATTTAAACTCATCAGCCCATGCATACATGGAAATGTTATGGTTGAAGAATTTAAAGAAGATCGGTTCATAAGGTGCATTAAAAGGTCGGTGGGAGTGAATTTTGGACTCTACAGTTCCCCCTATTATAAGCAACAGCCATCCAAAAGCAAGGCTCATATGCATATAGCCAAGCAATGGATTCACTTTAAAAATTTTACGATGTATTAAACTTTCAAGGAAAACTTCTTTGCATGCTTTGAAAATTCGTATACTGAATATCCCTTTCAGTACCTTAAACTTGTCGGAGTTATTTAAGGTGAAAATCCAGTAAAGGTATTTGTAAGCAAGAGTAATTATAAGTATAATAGCTCCGGCACAATACGGTATGACAAACGGATCATAATTCATACAGCATAATTTAGTTACTATTCACCCATTTGTATATAGTATGCAGAAGGCAGCGGCAGGAGGCAGTGGCAGTCCTGCTTACTGCTGCTTGCTTCCGCTTTCTGTATCCTTCTCCTGTATTTACGCAAACTGATCTTGACGACATTCTGATTTGATCTGTCAGGGAATAAATTTCCTCTTTCGGTCCCGCTCTGGCGGGATGTGATTTCAAAAATTTCCATAGCCAATTTCGCACCTGCGGGGTTGATACACTTTCAAATCTTTGTATCCCTGCCTGCGTGACGCAGTCAGGCAGGCTTGTTCCATTTAATATTTTTGACTGCCTCCTGCATACTTACTACCTGAATAGTAACAAAAAATGTATGATTTTATTCCGTTTCATATATATTTAATGCCTGGTTGATTTTAATGATTATATTTCTGGTATTTACACCTCTGGGGCAAGCCAGAAAACACTTACCGCAAAGCATACACTTGGCAATCTCTGTTCGGATTGCTATAAGGTCGCCTCTTTTGATTTGTATCATTAGTTTACGCAGATTCATTTCGGTGAAGTTGCCGGCGCTGCAAGTGGCGGTGCATGTACCGCAAGCAATACATATATTAAAAGAAGGCTCATGATTTTTAACATAGTCGGCAATTCGCCTGTCGGCTTTATCAAAGTCAATCTGCCTGTCGTTATTTATGGTATAACCAAAATTTTTCATACATCAGAGGTTGGTTATCCTTTTTTCAATTTCATAACCTTCAAGATAGCTTGCTGTCATAATTGCCACGGCGCGTGCATCAACAAAAACATTGTTGATCGGTCGGGGGGCTACACAGCAACCGGCAAAGAAAACTCCGGGAATATTTGAAATAGTAGTCATTGTATGCTGATCCTGGCTTTTGAAAAATCCGTTTGCACCGAAATTCAATCCCAGCATAGCGCCAATTTTTTTAGTACCTGCCGATGGTACCATTCCAACCATAAGCACCAGAAGATCAACAGTCATGCGCAATGGTCGCCCCGCCAAAGTATCTTCTACTTTTACCATGATTGATCCGTCAATGTTTTCACAAGCTTCCGACAATCTTCCGCGTATGAAATTTACAGCATGCTTTTCCTGTGCCTGCTTGTATAAAGATTCGAAATGCATTCCAAACATCCGAAGGTCCATATAAAAACAATATACATCAACATCCGGAATTTTCTCCTTTATTTCTATTGACTGTTTTACGGCAGTAACGCAGCAAACCTTTGAACAATATACATTACCAACCTTCTCGTCTCTTGATCCCACACAATGGACAAAACCAACTTTTTTTGGCGCTTCTCCTTTGGATGTCAATATTGGTTTTCCTGAAAGGAACATTTCTTCCAGTTCTGCAGAAGTTATCACATTGTCGTAAATGCCATAACCATATTCTTCTTTTTTCCTGGCATCAAAAACATCATACCCTGTAGCAACGATCACAGCATCCGATTCAAAAGTTTTTCCATCAGACAGGACAACAGAAAAGGTATTCCCCTTTTTATGGGCATTTACAATATCTGCATTTTTAATTACATTCACTTTTGCAAGTTCAATACCCTTATCAAGGAATTCTACCACGTCTTTACCAAGCCTCATGGTGGGAAAGAGTTTTTCCCATTTCAATAAATGGCCGCCAAGTTCGTGGCTCTTTTCAAGCAGGGTAACATCATATCCCATGGAAGCAAGATAAGTGGATGATTCCATCCCGGCTATGCCTCCTCCAATAACAATTATTTTCTTTTTACTCATGAAAATTTTAATTAATAAACTGCAAACAGTTAAAAATTTACCTTTTATTGAAATAAATTGTTAAATTGTTATATTGCTAAATTGTTGTAAATAAATCCTACCTACCGGACAGGCAGGCATTAACAGCACAAGCAATAAATAAAATAACAATTAAACAATTAAACAATTAAGCCATTTAAGTATAAACTTTCAAAACCTCCGGTTTTTCCGGAATGCCGGGTACATTTCCGTTTTTATCGGCATACTTTTTCTTTGGATCGTATTCAATCCCAATTTTATCAAGTACAGGCTCACAGGAAACCTGATGTACCTGTAATCCAAGATCCCATGGATTATAGCCAAGTACCAACCCTGCCAGTTCTTCATAAGTAAAAACAGGTATTCCATAGCCATCTTTACCATAAGTTTTCCCTTCCAGTTCTGCGATAGCATATTGCCATTTATCAAGAAACATAGGACAACCGGGACAATTGGTGAGAATCAGATCGGGCTCATAAGGTTCCATTGACTCAAATTTTTTATGTGAGCAGGCAACAGAATAGCCCCTATTGGCCTGTACTAAATATTGCCTGAATCCAAAACCACAGCAATGCCTTCTTTCAGGATAATCAATTACTTCACCACCCCATTCCTCGATCATTCCGGTTAAAACGCAGGGATATTCAGCTCCGCCGATTCCTTTATCAGGAAACATTTTGGCATAATGACAGCCAATATGATCGAC
>JBBAAT010000082.1:0-9904 GCA_041658145.1 Bacteroidales bacterium
TTATGCATTCTGGTTCAACCCTGAATTAAATTATAAGAACTATATGGTTCCTGGTATCCTCGTATTGCTGGTAACATTAATAGGTATGTTTCTGACCGGAATGAATATAGTGAGGGAGAAAGAAATTGGCACAATAGAGCAGATCAATATAACACCCATAAAAAAGCACCAGTTCATTATAGGCAAACTTCTGCCTTTTTGGATCATTGCTCAATTTGAACTGGCATTCGGGCTTACATTGGGTAAATTGCTTTTCGATATTCCAATCCTTGGAAATCTGGGCGTAGTGTTCACGTTTTCATCAATCTATTTGCTCGTTGTTTTGGGCGCAGGTTTAATCATATCTACAATAAACAACACACAGCAACAATCAATGTTCATTTCATTTTTCTTTATGATTGTTTTCATCATGATGAGCGGACTTTTCACTCCGGTAGAAAGCATGCCGGTATGGGCACAGAAGATAAACATTATAAACCCTGTGGCTTATTTTATTGAAGTGATGCGCATGGTGCTGATGAAGGGATCAGGATTCATGGATATAAAGCGGCAACTGATAAGCATTTCGATATATGCAGTGCTGATCCTTTCTTTTGCAGTGTGGAGATATAGGAAAGTAACTTAATTAGTGTTTGTCCATAAAGTCAATACAAAACGTCATTGCGAGGAGGTACGACGAAGTAATCTCAACATTGAAGCACACTACACCTGCCCGACTGCGTCATTCAGGCGGGTAAGATTGCTTCCCATTTCGTTCCTCATGGTTCGCAATGACGATGAGGTTTTTAGAGATGCCCTTTAATCGAACCGTCGTTTAATGAACCATAATTCATAAACTGAAAGGCTCAGAATAAACCGCCCAAACTTTTCTTTTATCAGATTGTCTTGCGTTGTCCCTCTTTGTCCCAGTTCGAAGCCAAGATTAACAACAGTCTTGGAACGCTTTAGTGGAAGTCCGAATCCAAAACTTACTGCATATTCGGCAAGCTGGTTATTTCGAAGTTGAAGATATGTCTGATTATATCTCGCTCCGGCACGGTAATGTACTTTTTTCCAATAACCGGAAACAGCAGAATTCTTTGGTGTAAACTCAGTGCCGAATGAAACCATCCAGCTATTTTTTAAAGAATCTTTTTCTCCGAATGAAGAATAATTTTTCCAATTTTGTAATTGATAATCCATACCAACAAGCCAACTGTCAGTTTTTCCAATAGTGATACCACCGCCTAATCCTTGCGGCAATACCACCTTACCTTTCGTATTATTAGAATTGATCAATGTATCTTTAATACTTTCATACCCATTGCCTGTGGGGAAAAAACGGTAAGCAAGCGAATCTTGTTTAGCTGAAAGGTGTGTTGGTGAATTATAAACCAACCCCAGCCCTAACTTAATACCATTCTTCAATGATTTCTGGTACTGAATACCATATATGAATTGAAAATCATTCACCATTTTGGAATTCCGCAGTCGAAGGGCAAGAAAATTAATTGAGTCGGGAAAAGATACAGTACTCGTTTTATCGAGGTACCCGAAAAGATATGCTGCGTTAAAACCGACAGAAAAATTTTTGGTCATTTTGAAGGCATTGCCGATATAAAACTGATTTACCCCGCCCGATCCTTCATACAGGTATTTTGTTTTGCCAATGTTGTCAATAGTGTCTTCATCTGAAATTTTGTATCCTACACTGCTGTAAGGTAGAAGGCCTATACTTGATCCCCACCATTTTGTTACAGGAAATCCAAACACAAGGCATGCAAGTGAAGCATAGTTTGATTTCTGGCTTAACGCTTTAGAACTTAGCTGAACAAGATTACTATATACTCCTGTCTCAAAAACAAAAGACATTGTATCGAATACTGTATAAGATGCAGGGTTGGTGTAATTCACGCCATAAGGGCTGCGGAATGCATAAGAAATACCTCCCATTGATATATTGCGTAAGTATTTGTTGTTCTGCAGATCACCAATGCCATAACGGGAATACGGAGAGCTTATTCTTGTCTGGGCGTAGCCGCTCTCCGCGAGCAAAGCCGCAAAAATGAAAGAGATAAATAAAATTCTTTTATTATTCATTATTGTAATCTAAAATTTCGTTCAGTCCGATCAGAACAAGTTCGGGTACTGCAAAGATGCTATTTTTTAACCTATCAGCCAAAAACTGCGCATCGCCTCCGCAAATAACCGTTCTTACAGGGTTATGAAGTTTTTTATATAAACTAATTATTGCGTCAGCCTCAGCTGTCAATCCATTAACCACACCCGAAAGAATAGATGTTTCCGTGTCTGTTCCAATCAAATCATAATAATTTTCCAATGACACTAACGGAAGTTGTCCGGTAAAAGTATGCAAAGCTTTAAATCGCATGGAAAATCCCGGAGAAATACTGCCTCCGTGATATTCACCTGCCGCATTTATGAAGTTGTATGTAATGCATGTTCCCGCGTCGATAACCAATACATTTTCATTGGGGTAAAGTGAACGAACTGCTACAACACCAGCCATGCGGTCTTTACCGAGGGTGGCTGGAGTTCTGTACAGGTTTGTAACAGGTACATGGGTAGTATCGGTAAATTCAATAAAGCGGTAATTTTTTTTAAAGAAATCAATGACTGCAACAGGTACTTCTCTCACAGAGGAAAGAATAACAGAAGCAATACCTTTGTTTTTGTGGCAGATGCTTTCAATAAATTCAAGAGAAGGTTCGGCGGATGATATGATCTCGAGCAGTTGTTTTTTTTCAAAAAACCCTGCTTTAACATTGGTGTTACCGATATCGAGAATTAATTTCATTTTGTTACTGTTTGGGTTGTCTAAAAATTCCTGCCTACCGCCAGGCAGGTCTGATACTCCATAGTTATACCAAACCAAATCTGGTTTTAGGTTGAAAGATTGAGCGACTGGTTTGGGTGTAGGTTTTTAGTTGTAGGGTTTTTCCCCGTATACCTTTAACTTTTTACTAAACCTTTGCCCAACCCGCCGACCCTATACCCGAACAGTTACTTCATTTTAAGATTATATGGCTCAAAGGTATGAATATTAGCGTAAAGAGAAAGGAAAAGGAAGGTTTTTAAAAAAATAGTTTTAAAAATCAAATTTTTTTCATACATTTGCAGCCCTTAATATACTTTGCGATGGATAAATTATTACATTTCTAATTTGGGTAATCGGTGAAAATAAGTAATCGGTGATCAGTAAAAAAACGACCGATTACCGGCTACCGATTACTGATTACCTGTTTGAAAAAATGTACAAATTTATCCCGTTTTTAATATACAGAATGGTGGGGTAGCTCAGCTGGTAGAGCAACGGACTGAAAATCCGTGTGTCGGCGGTTCAATTCCGTCCCTCACCACACCCACAGAAAACACAAAGCCCGATATCCTGATGAATACGGGCTTTTTTATTAAGGCTGTCGATTTTGATTTTTATGCGCTTGTGCGTAATTAACTATTTTTATGTACATTTGTATCAATCAACTTTTAAAATATAAACTATGGAAAAACATAATACCTTTTACTGTCCTCAATGTTTCGGGTATCTTAGCATTGCTGATAAAATTATTTTAAAAATAAAATCAAAAAGCAATGAACTCGGTTTGGTGATGCTTTCGGCAAAAATTAGCGACTACACAAGCGAAACAAGCGGATCAATAAAAACAGTGGAAAAGGAGCTTTACGAATTTTATTGCCCGCTTTGTTCTAAATGCTTGAATTCGGAATCATCTGAGATGAGATTGGTAAAATTATATATGAAAGATAAAAACGAAAAGAAATATGAAATTTATTTTTCAGGAATATTTGGCGAACATTGCACTTATGTTATCAAAGATTGCAAACTCGAATATTTCGGACCACATTCCAAAATGTATATGGATCAATTCGAAAAATATAAAGAATATTATGAAAAACATTTATAAGTAATGTAAATCAGGGATTGAGTAATTGTAACTGCCTAACGACTATTGACTAATAAAGCAACTCCGGAAACACTTCTTCTTCCTGTCCGTTTTTAAACACCACTTTGTATTTGATGTAGTATTCATGTTTACCTCCGCCTACAATGATATCGCTTATGATAACACGGGAAGAATCGCGTTTAAGATGGACCACCTCGCCAATATCGTATTTCATTGATAATCTCACCGAATCGCGGTAAGTCATAGCAACGGTAAGAGTGCGGTATTTAGCAAGGAATGCATTGATCCGCATCAGCGAATCCTTAGAATGAATCATTTTTTTGTATTTTGTATTTGCATTTTCCGAAGCTTTCTTCATTGCAATAATTTGCTCAGTTTTCTGATCCGCTTTTTTGTTCAGTAAATAAATGGCGATACCCATCCCAATAATTACAACGGAGAATATCACGATAAGGATAATTTTCTTTTTCATAAGTGTGTAAGAATTGTACTATTACAAATAGTTTAGATTTATTTTATTATTAGTGAAGTAAATTCAAATTTTTTTCCGTTAAATAAACCTTTGTCGCTCAATTTGAGTTCGGGTATTACTAATAATGCCATAAACGATAATGTCATAAAAGGCGCCGCAAGCTTAGTTCCAAGTCCTTTAGCCATTTTATCCAAGCGTTCGTACTGTTTTGCAACTAAATATCCGTCTTCATTTGACATCAGACCGGCCACAGCTAAGTTTAAAAAGCCAGATTTATCGCCCCCGGTAACAGAAATTCCTCCCTTGTTCTCAATAACAAGGTTTATTGCTTTTACTATACTTTCATCACTTGTTCCAACAGAAATTATATTGTGGCTGTCATGGGCTACAGTAGAGGCAATTGCTCCCTTTTTCAAACCAATGTTCCTGATAAACCCAACAGCAGGTTTTGAAGGTTGATAACGGTTTATTACAACAATTTTCAGGATGTCGTTCTCTGTGTCGCTTACAATCTGTCCGTTGCTGATCTTTGCAGGACATTCAATGCATCCTGTGATCAATTGTCCTTCAAATGCTTCAATCACCTTAATAGTATCGCCTTCCGCTGTAATTTCGATATCTTTACAGGTAATACTGCGGCAATTAAATTTGTTTACCGGTGTTTCAAAAACAGGGCTGATCAAGCTTTTCCCATTTTCCGCAACGATTTTTCCTTTGATATACGTGTTAATTACTCCGAAATCAGCAAGGTTATCAACAATAATAAAGTCCGCATCATCACCGGGTTGCAGCAGCCCGACTTTTAGATTATAATGCTTAACAGGGTTGTATGATAATGCCCGAATTACCTTCAAGACATTATATCCCTTTGCGACCGCACGTTTTGCAATTACATTCATGTGATTTTTTTCAAGTTCATCGGGATGTTTGTCATCAGAACAGAACATGACATGATCAGCATATTTATCAAGCAGGCCAACGAGGTCTTCAAAGTTTTTTGCTGCGCTGCCTTCGCGTATAAGCACTTTCATCCCGAAGTTAATTTTATCAACGGCTTCTTCCATTGTAAAACATTCGTGGTCGGTAGTAATGCCGGCTTTAGCATATTTGCGGGCATCTGCGCCTTTCAGTCCGGGTGCGTGCCCGTCTATTTTTTTCCTATATTTTTTTGCGAGGGCAAGCTTTGCCATTACTTCACTGTCCCCGGATAATACTCCCGGGAAATTCATCATTTCGGCAAGGTATCCGATATCGTCGGATTTTAATAATTCTTCTGTTTCTTTTAAACCAAAGGCAGCTCCTGAACTTTCAAAAGGAGTGGCAGGAACGCAGGATGGTGCGCCAAAATAAAATTTGAAAGGCACCTTTTTCCCATTATTGATCATGAATTTCACGCCATCAATTCCTAGTACATTGGCTATTTCGTGAGGATCGGATACCGTTGCCACAGTTCCGTGAACCACGGCTAACCTGGCAAACTCCGAAGGTATCAACATGGAGCTTTCAATATGTATATGCGCATCAATAAAACCTGGCATGATATACTGTTCGTTTACTGAATTACCTTCCTCTATTGATTTTATCTTACCTCCCTCGATATGTATGTTTCCTGAAAAAATTCTACACCCGATCACGTCAACAATATTGCCCGATACGGAAAATGCAGATGAATTGATCATGATATTAGGATATTGAGATATTAGGATATTCTTTGAGTGTTTTGTTTTGAGTTATTAATCATGTTACGCCGAAACACATTTTGCTCGTCATTGCGAGGGTTGCCTAAAGCAACCCGAAGCAATCTTTCCAATCCAAAGCTTCTTAAAAAAAATATATATCTACCTATGTTCATTTTTTATAAGATTGCTTCGGGCAAAAAGCCCTCGCAATGACGTATTCCGATTGAGTAACGTCAGTTGATTAAATCATCTTTTATCCAATTTATTCGCTAATTGTCCACAGGCGGCAGCAATATCCTCTCCACGGCTTTTTCTTATATTTACAATAATGTTTTTTGTTTCAAGGAAGCCGGCAAATGCCTTAACTTTTATATCGGAGGCTTTTCTAAAGCCGGTTTCTTCAACATAATTGTATTCAATAATATTCACCTTGCAGGGAACATTTTTGCAGAATTCAGCAAGTTCTTTGGCATCGGCAAGTGTATCGTTGAAACGGTCAAGTATCAGATATTCGAAAGTAATACGGTTATTTGTTTTGGAATGATAGTATTTCACGGCTTCGGCGAGTTTTTTAAGTGAATTCTGTTCATTCACAGGGATAATCTCACTTCTTTTTTTATCGTTAGCGGCATGAAGAGATAAGGCAAGATTAAATTTCACACCATCGTCGCCAAGTTGTTTAATCATTTTTGCAAGCCCGACTGTCGAAACTGTAACTCTTGACGGAGACATGCCAAGTCCATTGGGCGATGTAATTCTTTCTATTGCTTTCAGCAGGTTGCTGTAATTAAGCAAGGGCTCGCCCATTCCCATAAAAACAATATTTGAAAGATGATGGTTATAGTGTTCCTGAGCTTGCTTTGCTATGATAGATACCTGGTCGTAAATTTCATCAAATGTCAGGTTCCTTATAAACCCAAGCCTGCCTGTGGCACAGAACTTACATGCGAGCGAACATCCCACTTGTGATGAAACACATGCAGTCATGCGGGATTCTGCAGGGATCAGCGCCCCTTCAACAATTGAATTGTCGCAAAGACGAAAAGCCGTTTTAATGGTTTTATCTTTGCTAACCAGAATAGAAGCGGGTTGTACAATTGCGAATGTAAACTGATCCTTTAAAAACTGGCGGGTGGCAAAAGAGATATTTGTCATATCGTCAAAACTGCGGGCCGACTTTTTCCATAACCATTCCCACACTTGTTTTGCCCTGAAAGGTTTATCGCCATGCGATAAAAAGAATTCGCAAAGCTCATCCTGCGTTAATGAACGAATATCGGGTTTGGTACTTTCCTGCATTTACCGGTTTTTATTATTTTGCAAAAGTAATCAGAATTATAATGGCATCTCTAAAAACTCAATTGTCGTCATTGCGAGCGCAGCGAAGCAATCTCATTATCAGCAAGATTGCTTCGGTCGTACCTCCCTCGCAATGACGTACCGTTTGCGTAACATCACTAATTAAGAATGGATTGTTCGTAATTCAGTTCAATTCATTAAAAGAAGAAGAAAGGGATGTTATATTTTTGCTTAATACAAATCAAAGCCTGTGAGAAAACTTACCGCTGATTATGTTTTCCCGATCTCTCAACTTCCGGTAAAAAACGGGATTGTAATTGTGGATAACAATGGACTGGTTCTGGAAAATGTTATTGATCCTGATATTTTGGATTATTCAATTCCGGATGTTGAAACTTATACTGGTTTTATCTGTCCCGGGTTTATTAATTCACACTGTCATCTGGAATTGTCGTATCTGAAAGGTAAGATGTCAGAACATGCTGGCCTTGATAAGTTTATTATTGAACTGGAGCAAATTCGCAAAGGAATCAAGGATGATGAAAAAACTGTTGCCATTCTGAATGCAGAAAATGAAATGATGCATAATGGAATTGTTGCTGTGGCAGATATCAGTAACAACAGCAGCACTTTCAAAATCAAAAACAACAGTAAATTATATTACCATACTTTCATAGAATCTTTTGCATCCGACCCATTAAAAGCCGAAAAAGTTTATGAAAAAACACTGGCGCTGTTCAGCGAAATAAGGCGGAATGAAAATAATAATCATGCTTCCATAACTCCGCATGCTTCTTATTCGTTATCAAAGAATCTTTTCCGGAAGATATACGATTTTGCAGTAAGCACAGGCAATATAATAAGCATTCACCACCAGGAAAGCGAAGAAGAGAATATTTTTTTTCTGACAAATAATGGTAACATCAAAGAAATGCATTTCCTGTTTGGTGTGGAACAGTCTGAATTTTGCAACACCGGTCTTCGCCCACTGGCAAGCATTGTTGATTATATTCCAAAAAATAATCCACTACAATTGGTACATAACACAGCTACAACAGATACAGACATAGATTTTGCCACAGCGAATTTCAAGAACCTTTACTGGTGCTTTTGCCCGAATACCAACCTTTTTATAGAACAGAGACTTCCAAACTTTGCGTTATTTTATAATAAAAAATGCAAGATCACTGTTGGCACCGACAGTCTGGCATCTAATAATTTTCTATCAATACTTGCAGAAATAATAACCATAATGGCAAATGTTCCTTATGTTCCTTTGCACGAATTATTAAAATGGTCTACACTGAATGGTGCGGAATTTCTGCAAATTGGCGATAAGTTCGGCTCAATTGAGAAAGGGAAAATCCCGGGAATTATGCTGTTGGAAAATGTAAATTTCGAAAAGATGCAATTGACAAGGGGAACTACAGTCCGGACTTTGGTAAATTAAAAAACCAGCTTGCCTTGCCACTACAGGTTTGCCAATTAAGTAAATCTGCCAGGATTCTGTATATTTGCCTTGATATTAAACCAAATCAATTGAAAACAATTATAATCACACCAGTTTTACACCGTAATAAAAACCGCTTGCTTGTTAAGTTTGGTTACGATTCTGAACTTATTTCACTTATAAGAAAAGTGGAAGGAGCCACGTTCAGCGCTACGCACAAGAGCTGGCATGTTGCTGATAATCCGGAAAATCGGAAGGAGTTGCCCGGATTGTTTAAAGATGTTGCATTGGTTGATGCCACGGCGGTATTTGGTGAAAAGAATGAAACCTGCCTACCGGACAGGCAGGCGGCGATGGGGTTGAGAACTGAATGGGAGAACGGGAGAAAGGGCGAAACGGGGACTGAACGAAACATTGACGAGGCGACAGGGCGACAGGGTAAGGGTAATTCACCGGCATTTGACATGCTTGACGCCAATAAAAGAGCGGATGTACTGAAGTTTAAATATTGGATGAAGCAGAAACGATACAGCGAAAGCACCATAAAAACATACATTGATGCACTGAAGATATTTTTCCGTTTTTTTCATGATAAACCAATACATAAAATAAGCAACAAAGATTTACTGTATTTTAATAACGAATATATTATTGCAAACAAGTATTCGGCTACTTATCAAAGCCAGATTATTAATGCCGTTAAACTTTTTTATAAGCGTATACAGGAAAAGGATTTGAATATTGAAAAAATTGAACGCCCTCGCAAACAACATAAATTGCCCAATGTATTGAGCAAAGAAGAAATTACAGCCATTTTAAAAGCGCCAAAGAATATTAAACATAAAGCCATGCTTTCATTAATTTATTCGTGCGGATTGAGGCGAAGCGAACTGCTGAATTTAAAACCTGCAGATGTTGACTCCAAAAGAAACTTGCTGATAATACGAAATGCAAAGGGATTTAAGGACAGAGTGGCTCCGCTTTCGGATAAAATAATTGAAATGCTAAGAAACTATTTCAAAGTATATAAACCAAAAGTGTGGTTGTTTGAGGGACAGAATACAAGTGAACAATATAGTGA
>JBBAAT010000083.1:0-9881 GCA_041658145.1 Bacteroidales bacterium
TATTGCCAATAGATCCATTACATGCAAATTTGGGAGGGCTTGTTAAAGTGAATGGAGACATAAGTATTGGTAGCGGAGTAAAAATATATAACAACGGTAATATTTGGGCATCTACAGAAGTAAAAGTTGCTGTTAATAACCCATGGGGCGATTTTGTATTTGATAAAGAATATAATTTGAAAACACTTACCGAACTTGAACAATATATTAAAGAAAACAAGCATTTACCCGATGTGCCATCTGCAAAAGAAATAGAAAAAAACGGTGTAAGTCTCGGTGAAATGAGCAATACATTATTACAGAAAATTGAAGAATGTATCTTATATATTATTGAATTAAAGAAACAAAATGATGTACTGCAAATAGAAAATAATGAAATAAAAGCTCGTATAACAAAGATTGAAGGAAAATAGTTTATGAAAAAAATAATCTTCCTCATACTACTTATTTTCTTTTGTAATTGCCTGTTAGCACAGGATACTACAACAACAAAAGTGAAAAGAAAAAATGCTGTTAAAGGAATTATTACTTATTTTCCCGTTTTATTTAATAGTATTATTTCGCTTGGATATGAAAGGTATATTACTTCAAATAGCTCGTTATGTCTAACTTTAAAAGGATATTACTTCCTCAATGATGGGGGTGAAAGATATTCGTATAGTATAATACCCAATTATAATTATTATTTCTCATCAAAATATAAATTTATTAATAATATTTGTTTAAATCCGTGTTTAATATATACCTATGCCTCTTCGGGTGGTGATGATTATCAATATATAACAAACAATTATGGGCTTGGTTTTACCATTGGGAAAAGAATTTATATCTCACATAAAAAAAGATGGTTTTTTGATATAGGATTTGGAACAGCTTATTTTAATAAAATTTATAAATTTTATGAAGAAAGAATTGTGGATGAAAAATGGAACCCGGTTACAATGCATTATGATATTATGGTTACTACTATCACATCACATAATCCGACTTATCCATGGTATCCGAGATTCATATTTCTTTTAGGTTATAAATTTTAAAAACTATTTTTTATGAAAAAGCGTAAAATTTTCTTTATTCTATTCATGCTTTTGGTCGTTAATATTACAAAATCACAGATGATTCATCCTGACGATTATATAATAAAACATAATAAAGGCTGGGGGTTTAATAATATAAATACTGAACCATGGAAATATAAACACCAAACAAAGAAAAAACATGCAAGCTATAGAAATTTGCGTTTTACTATAAAATTTGGTGATGATTGTGAATATGTAATGCCTTATCACGGATGTGCAAGCGAACAAAATCGTTTTCAAAAAGTTGTTACATTATGCACTCACCAACGGCTTACTAGTAAAAACCATCTTAAGTTAGGTTGGAGATGGAACCCTGTTTCAGGTAAAGTTGAGGTGGCTTTTTATGGTCATTTAAATCATCTTAGTGATAATAAAAACGGTAGAGAACATATTTATCTTATAAAATCTGTGGATACTGACGAGCCGCTTAACATTGTTATGGTAATTGCTAAAAAGGGGTTTTATCTTAGAGCTGGTGAAAAATCTGCATGGATAGTAAGAGATGTTTTTTCGTGGAAACCAAATAATGACACTGAAGATAATAATGATCCGGGAAATGAAAAAACTTATATGAGAGCAAATTCTTATTTTTCAGAATGTGAGGATCCTGCATTTGGTGTACCACACAGAATGCATTTTTATCTTAATAATATTTATGTTGACGACCCTGATATTAAAGAATACACAGATAATACAGACCTTACTTTTTTTGATACTTACATGCAGTATCCCGATCAAGGACCTTATAATTATTATGCTTCAAACGATATGGTACTTCCTGTTCCAAATCAAGGAGCATCAAATCGCCTTCCGTTTACTTCACCATTTTTTGTTATTGAATCAGGGAATACTGTTAATCTGGTAGCCGGCAACTCTATTAGTTTAAAGCAAGGTTTTTGGGCAAAAGCAGGCTGTACGTTTAGCGCTAAAATAGGCAGCAATCCTTTTAAATTTTCAAACTCTACTGCATGCGGTTTCTTAAAAAAGAACTTTACGCAGGAAAATTCACCAGTAGCAGGTAATTCAATAGCTTTTTTTAATCAAAGCGGTACAGAGATAACTGCTATAAGCCCCGCTATTACAGATAGTTTGGGATATTTTGCTTTCGATTCGGCGCAAATAGCAGGCTTGGATACTAATATGCTTGTAACCCTTAATACAAGAGAAAAGCAGATAGATACAGGAGATGTAGGATTTAAAACTATTAAAAACTGGATACGTACTAATCCCATTCAATTACATATTGAAGATTTAGGCGTTGCCGCTTCTAATATTACTTATGATTCCATTAACCCGATAATGAGTTACCTCATTGGAAACGATACCAACTTTTATTATTTTTTTGATGAAGATAATATGTATTCTAACATATATACCGATGAATATTACAGTTGCTTAAACGACAGCGTACGTTTGTATGCAAATGCCTACGGCGGAATAAAACCATACACTTACCACTGGGACTTTGACAATGGCAATACCTCGTCATTAATGAAGCCGGTTGTTAAATTCAACACAGCCGGCATTTATAACATATTATTGGTTGCCACTGATGCCAAAGGACAAAAAGATACAGATTTATTGGTTGTGAAACTGATAGAACCCGTGCAAGCTGCTTTTGATTTAGTTTCACCGTTTTGTTTATACGATACATTAAAAATAATAAATAATACAGCAGGTGATTCAACTACAAGTTATATTTGGATTGTAAGTAACGGCGATACAATTATAAGTAACAATTTACAATACAAATTCAACCAGGACGGAAATTTTATAATTACGCTGATAGCTATAGATTCACTCTGTTGCAGCGATACACTTACCCGACAAATTTCCATATTAGATTGTAATTTATTGTCAGGCACTCTAACCGAAAACCCAGCTTGCGGTGGCGCCCCCGTAGCAGGCGATACGCTTGCGCTGATGAAAAACGATACTGCTGTGGCATCGGCAATAACAGATGAAAACGGCGCTTTCAGCTTTAACTCCGCAGACCTCGCACAACTTAATACCGCTGCATTATACGGTATCAATACAAAAAGCGGCTTCCCTCTTGATAGCGGGCAACAGAAAACCATAATACAATGGCAAAGCGAAAGCCCGCTATCGCTTACTCTGAAAAATGTAAACCAGCAATGGGTAGCCCGCTATAATGGCGCCGATTCGCTTAACGATGTTACTTCCGCCCTCGATTTGCAGGGTAACATATATGTTACAGGCGCTACTTCATCAAATATTACCGCTTACGATATGCTTACTATTAAATATGATTCTTCGGGAACACAAAAATGGGCGGCAACATACCGCGCATCAAACAATTATAAAAACGATAATGCAAGAGCTATCACTGTCGCTGCTTCGGGTAATGTATATATAACGGGCGAAAGCGACACAACCGGTGTTTCTTTACTTACCACGCTCAGTTATACTACAAGCGGTACATTACGATGGATACGAAAGTATCAGCCTTCAACGTGCGCGCAGGCATCCGCTAAATGTATTTTGCAAGACCATGCAGGAAATATAATTGTCGGCGGAACTTCGTCATGCTCTAGCCCAAGTGGGAAAAAGATTTTCACCATTCTTAAATATGATACTAATGGAAATTTATTGTGGTCGGCAAATTACACAGGACCCGCCACAGTACCTGTTGATTACCTTACAGCGTTAGCTGTTGACGACAGTAATAATGTTTATGCTTCCGGCTTCAGCCAGGGCGTAGGAACTAATTACGATATGGCAACCGTTAAATACAACTCTTCAGGAACACAGCTATGGGTTGCCCGTTATGATAACGCTGACAATGGCAACGATTACGCATATTCCAACACTGTTGATAACAACGGAAACATAATTGTTACAGGTTATTCGCACAGGAGTAGCGGAAACGATGAAATAGCCGTGATAAAATATAATCCCGCCGGAACGCGCAACTGGGTTTCGGTTTATAATACCGATACGCATGATTATGCTTTAAAAGCGTTATGCAACGATTCAAACGAAGTATATATCGGAGGACATACAGGCAGTACAGGTAGTTCGGGCATGCTTGCGCTAAAATATAATGCAAGCGGCAGTTTGTTATGGCAGAATTATTCATTAACATCGAATATGTTTAATTTTAAGTCGGCAGCGCTCGATAATGCCGACAATATCTATATAACAGGAACTACAGCCATTATTAGTAATGTTAAAAATACTGATATAACTACTCAAAAGTTGAACAGCGAAGGCGAAATTCAATGGACGGTTACATATAACGGACCCGCTGGTAATGTTGATTTTCCGACACAAATTATAATCAGCGCAAATGGGAATGTATATGTAAGCGCTAATAGCATAGGCAATAGTACGTATTATGATTTCACTACATTGAAATATTCACAGTGTTTATCAACTGCTGAAAATTTAAGAACAACTAATCCAAATGTTTCTACAAACATTATAAATACTGTAACAGAAAATTCTTCAATATTAGTTATTCCCAACCCCAACAACGGCAATATGCAGGTAGCTTACGAGATTCCGGAAAACACAACAGGCACACCTGCCTCGCCGGCAGGCAGGTTCGAGGTTTACAACATGATGGGGGAAAAATTATTCAGCTATTCATTATTCAGTGGCAAAAATACTTTTTCAATTTCCCGTTCCGATTTAAATCAGGGAATTTATTTTTACCGTGCAACTGCCGGAAATAAACTAATAGCAACGGATAAGATAGTGGTGATAAAGTAAATGTCAATGGTCATTGGTCATTGGTAATGATACAATCTACTAAACAAAGCACTAATGACTAATGGGCATCTCTAAAAACCTTGTATTTGTTCGGGTATAGAGTAGAAGGGGTGGGCAACTGGTTTTTGAAAAAGGCAATAGTTGAAAGGTTGAGCAACTGGTTTGGTCAACGGGTTAGAGTTATTAGTGTTTTACCACAGACCAATAACTTACAACCAGACCAGCAGCCCAACCCATTAACCGTTAACTCCCGCAGCTGCGGGATGTAATTTAGTGCTTTGGTGTTTTAGTGGCATTTTTTTACTTTTTGGAGTGGACTCATCCTTTGAATTTGGGACTTGAAATTTGGGACTTGGGGTTTATTCACTGTCTTTCTTTTTGCGTAACATCAGATTTTAATTAATATGCTCTGGCAAAAATCACTCTTTGTGATGATGGTTTCCCGGAATAAACACATTTCCCTTCTTTTTTTGGATTATTAAGTGGAATACATCTTATCGTTGCCTTAGTTTCGTTTTTAATGGCTTCTTCCGTATCCCTTGTGCCATCCCAGTGAGCCATTAAAAAACCATTTTTATTTTCGATTACGTCCTTAAATTCAGCCCAGGAATTTACCTTGTGAGTGCTCATTTCTCTGAATGAAAGAGCTTTTTCATAAAGATTCTCTTGAATTTGAAATAATAGATTTTTAATTTTTTTCTCAATATCGGTTTGCTGATAAATGGCTTTTTCCAGCGTGTCTCTTCTTGCGACTTCCACTGTTCCCTGCTCAATATCCCTTGGACCAATTGCTAACCTTAAAGGAACCCCTTTAAATTCATATTCAGTAAATTTCCATCCGGGTTTATGCGTATCACGATCATCATATTTAACAGAGATACCACTGCTTTCAATAGCTTTTTTAATTGGTGCGACTTTCTGTGATATCTCTTTTAAC
Organism: Bacteroidales bacterium; assembly: GCA_041658145.1. Lineage (GTDB taxonomy): Bacteria > Bacteroidota > Bacteroidia > Bacteroidales > CG2-30-32-10 > JBBAAT01. The sequence goes on from JBBAAT010000083.1 coordinate 5,752, forward strand.
TGGTCCAAAGAATTATAAATGGGAATAATAACAACTTGTATTGGCGCTAATTTAGGCGGAAGAACCAGTCCTTTGTCATCGGAATGAGCCATAATTAACGCTCCTATTAACCTTGTTGAAACACCCCATGATGTAGCCCAAACATAATCCATTACACCTTCTTTATTAGTAAACTTAACATCGAATACTTTGGCAAAGTTCTGCCCTAGAAAATGTGATGTTCCCGCCTGTAAGGATTTGCCATCCTGCATGAGCGCCTCTATGCAATAAGTTTCAAGTGCCCCGGCAAATCGTTCGTTTTCAGTTTTAATGCCTTTTATAACCGGCATAGCCATCCATTTTTCTGCAAATTCAGTGTAAACATCAAGTATTTTTTCTGCTTCAATCACAGCTTCTTCTTTTGTCGCGTGGGCAGTATGTCCTTCCTGCCATAAAAATTCAATGGTCCTCAAAAATAACCTTGTCCTCATTTCCCACCTGACAACATTTGACCATTGGTTGATTAAAATAGGAAGATCCCTGTACGACTGAATCCAATTTCTGTAAGAGTCCCAAATAATAGTCTCAGATGTCGGACGTATAATCAGTTCTTCTTCAAGTTTTGCATCCTCGTCAACAATAACACCTTTCCCGTCAGGTGAATTCTTTAACCTATAATGAGTTACAATCGCACATTCTTTTGCAAAACCTTTAATATGCGAAGCTTCTCTGCTAAAAAAAGATTTTGGAATGAAAATTGGAAAGTACGCATTGCTATGACCGGTATCTTTAAACATTTTATCCAGTGTTGCCTGCATTTTTTCCCAAATGGCATATCCATAAGGTTTGATTACCATACAACCCCGAACAGCAGAATTCTCAGCCAGGTCGGCTTTTATCACAATGTCATTGTACCATTGAGAATAATTTTCTTCACGCGTCGAAAAATTTTTAGCCATAATTAATTTTGGTATGATATTTGTGTTTTACTTAACGTTTTTTTGTATTTGCACAAAATTAGGAAATATATCAAATGACAAACAAAGAATATAACTACAATTAAATCGATAGGAGGATTTAACCATGAAAACTTACTTTAAATTACTAGCTGTATCAGCACTTTTCCTTTCTGCATGTACGTCTACCTATCAAACACGGTCGATGTACGACGATGTTTATTATTCGAAGAAAGATGCAGTTGCTTCTTCAACATCGACTTCCCAGACTGGTACAAAAACAACAAGTCCAGAAAACTATTCTACTGCGACTGATGCTGTGACAGGGAATGAAAACAATGAGGATAATACTTCTGTTGAAAAATCAGTTAATGATCAGAATGCTTCCACCTCTGAAGATTATTCTGTAAGCAATTCCGATCAGAAACCTGATTACTCTTCCTCTGAAACATATTCGGATGAAAATGGCAGCACTTATGTTACCAATAATTATTATTATGACGATTATTATGATTACGAATATTCCGCCCGCCTTAGAAGATTCCATCACCCTTACTGCGGATTTGATTACTATCATGATTACTATACCAATTATTACTGGTACACTTATGATCCATGGAGTTGGGGTGTAAGTATTTATTTAGGATCTCCGTGGTGGTATCCTTCATACTATTATTATGACCCATATTGGGGCGGCTACTATAGTTATTGGGGCTACCCTCATTGGGGAGGATATGGTTATTATGGCTATTGGGGTGGTTATAATAATGGTTACTGGAATGGGTATAATGATGGATATTGGGATGGGTATTGGGCTGGAAGCAATGAGTCCTATTATAATAGCTATGATGGCAATTCATACTATTACGGTCCAAGAACGGATATTGCAAGCACAAATACTTCTTCTCATAACGTATTAACATTCGGGCAAAAATATGAGCTGGCTGCTGTAGAAACATCAAAAAGCGATTTAAGCAATCACAGCATTAGCACAAGTAGTTTAGGCAATGCTGCAATTTCAAATACCATCAGCGGCAAAAACACTGTTACCAATGCAACAGGGGTTACCGGGTCTGTTAAAAATAATACAAGCAGTGCCGTAACTAATTCAACAGGAACGGCAGCATTAAATTCAGGTTCTGTAAAAGATAATGCAACAAGTGTTAACACAACTGCAACATCTTTAACCCCAAAAGATAAGAACAACTCTTCAAATACTGTTGATGTGAAAAACAGTACTAATAATGTATCGCCTAAAAATTCGACATCAACAAATGTTACTAATTATTCATTGCCAAAAAACACAACTCAACAGACTACTGTTCCGAAAAACACTACAATTCCACAGTATACTGCTCCCAAAACCACTACAACTCCGACACAGCAATATACTGCTCCAAAGCAGAATTATTCAAAACCCAAAACTTATGTGTCGCCTAGTTATTCGGAGCCCAAATCTAATCAGTATTATTCAAAACCGAAGACTTATAGCACGCCGAGCAATAGCACGACTACTCCAAAATCAGACAATAGCTATTCACAGCCAAAGTCGTATAGTTCCCCTAAATCAGGCAGTTCATCAAGCTATAGCACGCCGAGCTACAGTACCCCAAAATCGAGCAGCAACAGCTATTCTTCACCTAAAAGTTCCAGTAGCTCTTCCAGCTACAGCTCACCAAAATCGAGTAGCAGTAGTAGCAGCAGCAGCTCTTCTTCTCCAAGGTCAAGTTCAAGTTCGAGTTCAAGCTCTGGCAAAAAGAGGTAATTTTAATAAAACTTAACAACTAACATTATGAAAAGGTTAAAAATATTAATAGCAGGAGCTGCAATAATGATTTCAATAGTAGTAAATGCGCAAAGTGATATAGATGCTCTTAGATATTCCATGATATATTTTGGAGGCACAGCAAGGTATTCAAGCATGGGGGGCGCTTTTGGTGCAGTTGGCGCTGATTTTTCAACTTTATCAACTAATCCTGCAGGACTGGGTGTATATCGTAAAAATGAGATAACATTTACACCTTCCGTTTATGCCGGAAAGACCAGTTCAGTCTATAATGGAAAAACCACTGAAGATATGAAATATAACTTTAACCTCAGCAACTTTGGGATGGTTTATGCCTTAAAAACTAATAAGAGGAATGATGAGGTTGGCTGGAAATCAATAAATATTGCCTTCGGTTTAAATAGGTATAACAATTTTCATAACAGGATGAATATTGAAGGACAGAATAATCAAAATTCTATGATGACGATGTACTTGGATAATGCTCAGGGTGTATCAACTGATAATCTGGATCCATTTAGCACCGAACTTGCTTTTAACACACATCTTATTGATACACTAAATGGGGCGACTGATTATATCTGTAATGTTCCAAATAGCGGGATTAATCAAAGAAAAACGATTGAAACAAAAGGGGCAATGCAGGAAATGGTTTTTGCTATTGGAGCGAATTATAACAATAAATTATTCATTGGCGGGACATTTGGTTTTCCTTATGTAAGGTATCTGGAACAATCAACATACAAAGAAATGGATAGCGATACAATTACTAACTTTAAGAGTTTTACGCTTAATGAAGATCTGACAACTACAGGATCCGGTTTTAATTTCAAATTCGGGTTGATATATGTCCCTGTTGATATAGAAATGTTAAAAGTAAAGATTGGTGCTGCAGTTCATACTCCCACTTTCTTTGCTATGCATGATGAATGGTCAAAGACAATGAAATCGTCTTTTGAAAATGGAAATCATTCTGCCGGATCTCCTCAGGGTTCCTTTGATTACCAGTTAACTACTCCTATGAGAGTTGTTGGAAGTATTGCTTTCCAGATAGGACAATATGGTACAATCAGTGCAGATTATGAGTTTGTTGACTATTCTGAGGCTCGGTTACGTTCGGAGAGCTATAAATATTTTGATGAAAATGATAATATTCAGGCAAAATATACTGCAACGAATAATATCAGAATTGGTGCAGAAGCTGCATTAGGTCTGTTTAGCCTCAGAGGTGGTTATGCGATATATGGAAGCCCATATAAATCCGGAATCAATGATGGTAAAAGAACAGCCATTTCCGGTGGATTTGGAATTATTGATAAGGACTATTTCATTGATTTTGGATATGTATATAGTAAAGCAGAAGAAGATTATTATCTTTATAATTCTTCCAATATTAATCCTGTGAATAA